>DUIL01000016.1 GCA_013330385.1 Candidatus Thalassarchaeaceae archaeon | reverse complement strand
ATTAATGAGATGGTAGCCACACTAGAAGGAGCTGGCTTAGAGGTCGATGTCCGTCACCTAATTACAGTATCTGATGTGATGACCAGCGAAGGAGAAGTAAGAGCAATCGGTCGACATGGAGTTAGCGGAACAAAGCATAGTATTCTTGCCCGTTCTGCCTTCGAGGTTACTGTAAATCACTTGTTAAGAGCAGGTGTGATTGGTGAGCGAGATGAACTACGCGGAGTTACAGAGAATATCATTGTTGGACAGCCTGTCTCTCTTGGTACTGGCGCAGTTACATTGTACTACATACCTGAAGAAAATGAAGCCTGAAGGGGGATTATAGATGGATTTAGCTAGACAATTAAAACAAGGAATTACAACTGGAAATGTACTTTTCGGACAACGTCAGACTACAAGTGCATGTACCAAGGGCGACGCACGACTAGTGGTAGTCGCTGCTAATTGCCCTAATGAGTTTATTTCGGACTTGACATCACGCCACCCAGATGTGCCAGTACACCAGGTAAGTATGGTGAATCGACAACTCGGAGCAGCCTGCGCAAAACCATTCCCTGTGAGTGCCTTATGTGTTGTTGATCCAGGTCAATCTGATTTGTTAACACTCAGTCCGAATATGTGAATCGGTGCAACAAACAAGGTACTTAGATAGCACTCTAAGTCCTTGAATCTGCGTTCTCTTCAAAGTGGATACGTCTTTCAGGTGCCATGGAAGGTACTGTGCGAGGTATGTTGGAACTTCGTGGTGTGCGACTTTCACCAGCAGAAGGAATGCCCAATATCATAGGTTTTAGATGTCTTGGATTAGCTGAAAAGATACCTGAATTTGAATCTGAAACTGGATCCTTAGTACACATTTGGCATGTCCCCCAAGAAATCCTTCCAGTTAGCATATCGGAAGCAGAAAGGTGGTTAGTTGATGCACCTCCTGGCCGTCACTGGATTCTAAGTGAAAGAGAATTTACTAGTGATGCACATAACATTTTATCGAAAACTCTGATTGAATTTTGGGGCCCGGAAAAACTTGCCCGGTGGATTGGCGAATCAGTTTTACGAGGGGAATTAATCGCAAATATCCCTCCCGAAGAAGATCATAATTCTGAATATATGTCTGATAAAAATGATACGCCGCCTCCGGTTAAAAGAACCGTTTTATTACCTAAAATAAACCTTGATGAATGGCTAATACAACGTGGTTTGGAGCATGTAGACGCTACACCTGTGCTGTTACTTGCTACAATTTGGAATGTAAATGGTTCTCTTATTAGCCCAGATGGTGAAGTTGAAACTCGTAGCTGGCGAGTTCTTGAAGATCCTTGGGCCAGTAAACTAGAACTTCATGACGAATCTGAAATGATGGATAATTCCCCTCAGATTAAACAACTCAAACCATTTGGCCAAATGTGGTTGAATGATACTGACCTACGAACAATGCTGACTGGCATTCTTGAAACTAGAAGGCAGAAGGAGGATTCTGGAACTGGAGTTGTGCGAAGTACTATGTTAGAAAAATGGGGATTTGATTCGCAAAGTGCTGACTTAGAGCGAATTCCTGCAGCCGTTCCAGGTTGGTTATTGAAAAAGGATGGAGTGAACGAAATTCTACATTCTAGAAATGGTAGAATCTATGAGTTTAATTTCTCTGAAGAGCCATAATTTCATCAGTAGAAAGTGTATCTCCAGACATAAGTCTAGTCATTAAGTCAGTAACCTCTACTTGTTCTTCATCTACTGATCTACCTGCATCACGTGCATCGAGTATTTTCAGTAGGTCTTGCATAGAATGGATGCAACGCAGTGCTACAATGTAGCGGCTATGTAGTGAATCTGCTTCTCTTTTTGCTCTTGTCACACCGCCTTGAGCAGCATTTGCTTTATCTCGGAGTCGTTCTACTTCATCAGAGAGTTCAGCCATGAGATCATGAGATTCTTGGGCCTTTTCAACTGCTTTTTTTACGTTTTTATGAGCGCTTTCTTGTTTTTTTTCCGCATCTCGCAGTTTACTTTTCAAGTCCCTAATCTCGTCACCCTTGTTATTTTCTTTAGCAGTTTTCAGCTCTGCGGATAACTTCTTCATTTTACTCAAATACTCTTTTTCTTTCTTTCCAAGAAATCTCCCCTGTTCATACAGTCGTTCAAATTTATCTCTCTCGGCGATAATTTGTTTTGGAGAGCGGGTGCGTATGACCTTCTCATTCTTTGATTCCTCTTCTTGAAGGGCGATTCTCTCTCTAAATTCGGTACGAATTATTTTTAGCGAATCAGAATATTCTGCCCTCATTTCTTTTAATTCACGAACATTTTGATTTTCATCATCTCTCAGTGCTTTTTGATTTTGAACCTCGGTAATTAATTCCTTAACTTGTCGATTCAATTCATTCCTTTCATCGAGGAGAGAGCGAACCTTTGAATTCCACAAGTCACGTTCTTCTCTATTGTATGAAATCTGTTCTTCAATAGTTGAACACCGGGGTTTGAGAATGTCTTTGACTTCTATACTCTGCATCATCACACCCCTCCTTTTTTTTCATTCGGTCATTGATTTCCATATAAGCACATAGCAATCCATGTTTTTTTTCATTCTCTCTTTGAAGCGGCATTTCCTCTCCTAGGTCCGCCTCTTGTGACTCCTAATCTTCTCTTTTGCTTCTTAATTGGTTTCGCTCGTGAGGATTTCTGATCTTGTTTACTTTCCGAAGCGGAGTCTGTAATGCCTGACAATCCTCCTGAATCAAGTAACGCACTTAATTCAGTTGCATTGAGTGCCCCTCCTTCGCTTGCGCGTTGCTTAACATCCGATATTCGAATTGGTTTTCCTCGCGAACTTGTTATTTTCAGATATGAGCGAAATCTACTGGAGTTTTTACGAGTATCTTTCCTTTCTTCTTTAATTGCATCAAGGCGTTTATCTATTCCCGAAATTCTCCTACTCATCTTTCTAATCTCATTTTTTGTGACTTTATCCGACGAAATCTCTGAATCTTCACTTACGGACTCGATATTTTCTTTCTTATTTTTTCTTGTTGCATCAAGTTTAGTAGTAATATTTCTCATCTTTTCAACTTGTTCTACATATCTTGCATGTGAATCTTCAGCTTCCCGCTTCTTTACAACTGCGACTTGGAGTTCGAAAAATCTGCGAAATGAATCGAGTTCTCTTGGTAATGTAGGAACTGTTGTAAGATCATTATCGATAGTCGTTAGTTTAGTGTATGTTTCACCGAGCCACTCCTCTAATACACTAGCAGGAGGTGGTATTGAGCGATTCACTTCATCCCTTTTCGCTCGTTCTGAATCGGCTTTCTTCTTGATGACATGAAATTCCTTTAGTAGTCCTCTTCTTTCTGAATCTGCTTCCTCTATACTACCAACGGCATTCCTCAGAGATTTCACTAACTCAACTTGATTCCTTCTTTCATCTCTTAGTGAATTAAACTCTTCATCTAAACTTCGAAGAAGTCTATCAAATTCTGCTGACCGTTCAACAATTTCTTCATGAGGCATTTCTTCCAAGTCGGTGAATAATCCCTCGCTCATTCTTCTTCACCTCCCTTTTTATTTGGTAATCTAGAAGTCCTTCTTTTGTTTTTCTTTGGCTGGTTACTCCTTGCAAAAGAGGAGGCCCCCCCTTCTTCGACTCTTTTTCGAGATGCTAAGAGGTCAGGAAATCCTTGTCCTAATTCTCCAAATCCTTCTTTTAACCGCCTTTCCCAATGACTGATAGCTTGGTCGGATTGAGTTAACAATTCCTTGGCCCGGTCCATTTGCCTTCTTACTTCTCGTAATTCACCTTGAAGTGCGACTTTCTTGTCGTGTAATGGTTGGGCCTTCTCGACTGCTTTCAACATCTCTCTGTGTGACTTGTCAGCAGTCTTGAAGTGAGTAGACATACTACGTCTTGAGTCGATGTATTCAGCCATTTCAGGATTTGTTTGACGGCGCAATTTTAGCCATTTCTCGTTTTTTTCTATCAATTTTTTGCGCCGATCAAGTAATTTTTTTTCGGCTTTATGATCTAGTGCTGAGGTTTCAATTTCCCCTTCAATATCTTCAAGTTCTTCGAATAGTTTTTCCTTTTTCCAATCTGGATCTAGGTTAACCATTCCTCCTGAATCAACAAGTAATTCTCTATGTTTTCTTACCATCGGTAACAGTTCTCTTGCTTCTTTTTGTGCTATATCCCGAGTGGATTTCAGCTTGGAAACTGATTGATTTGCAAGTCGGTGTTTTTCTACTGCACGCGCTACTTTTGGTGCCTGCGTTTGCTCCTCTGCTTCAAGGGTTCTAATGACATTAGGCAACTGATCTTTCAGAAGCTTTCTTCTATTAAGTAAAGCCTCCGCCAACTCCTCGGGAGATACCTTCTGAAGTGCCTGAGAGTCCATAGGTATCCGGCCCAAATGAGAACCCGCAATAAAGGTCACTACGTGACCTTGAATTAGGGTTTCCTTGATACGTTGTATATCGCGGAGATAAGTCGCATGCGAGGCGACTCGGAATACAAATCAAGATTAGCCATCTTGGTTTCAGTCTTCATTTTAGTTAATCTTGCAATTATTTCTTCCGCCGAAGAGCGTTTTGTTATTGAGGACCCTAATGATTGGTCCGTGACTTTCATCGATGGCGATTCCAATCTGCCTTCTGAAAATTCTAGCGCATTTGTAGGAGATTACATCAATCTCATCATTGAAGTTTCAAATTCAGACACTGCAGCGGGTCATGATGAATGGATATTTTTCATGAACATAGAGGGTCTAACATCTCCAAATCTGACAGGATTTCTTGACGGTGCAGAAAATCAGATAGAAGTCAATATCACCTTTGGCCCTTTGCCTGAAGGCTTAATTGAATTAGTATTGATTATTGATTCATCAGGCGTAAGTGAATCATTGTTTCTACCAATTGAACCAAATCCTCTGAATCTAACAGCAGCCGGTGCTGCTGAAGTCGCATTGATTGGTGAACCTATCCACCTTGGGGATGATTTAACTGCTTCAATTTTGGTCCATAATCAGGGGACTTCGCCCCAAATTATGAATCTCGAATTGAAAACAGAGAGTGGAATAATTAGCAGCGGCAATCATGTGGAAATAAATCCCGGTTCAAGCCGAGAAGTTTCAGCATTAATTAGCCCTGATGTGGTCGGCACATCTCCGATTGAATGGAGTGTTAATTGTTCCAATGGAGGTGTCGCTAGGGAATTAAACGGCTCATTCAGTGTTGAGGTTCTTCCTCCTCAATCAATGGAACTAGTTTTTGACTCAACTCAATGGGATCTAGCAAATGGACTTAATGTAGACATTTCTCTTTATTTGTCGGAGGGACGTTCTAGAGATGTAGAGATTGAAGTTTTCTTCCTTGATCAAACGATTGAATCCTCAGTTCAAACATTTCAGTTAAATTTGAATCCAGGTCGACGCAGTATTTCCCTTTCTCTTGGAGAACCTTCAGCTGATGCAATGATTGTTCAAATCAATGCTCTTGATTGGACTCCTGTATCTGAACTTGAAATAACTCATCAATTAACGCCACCTAATCTTGAACTATCAATACAATTTGAATCACCCCAACCTGAGAATCCTATTATTGGTGAAAGCGTAATTCTCCCTTATACTCTAACGAATTTAGGTAATACCCCTACGCTGTCTGGTGAAATTAGAGTTGTTAGAACATCAGATGGAATGATATTTGACTCCATGCCAACGCCAGTTGTAAATTCCGGAGATAGTGTTTCGGGTCAGTTGGAAATAAAATCCTGGCCGGACTCTAGTCGTATCGATGTTGAATTAATGTGGATTACTGGTTCAATCACTGAAATTTCATTAGTTGAAATAACTTCATTTTCTCAGAATGATGACGGTTTTGAAGCACCATTTGATATCAAAGCAGCCATCTATGGTTCGGTTTTTGGATTAGTACTTGTTTTGTTTATTCTTGTAGTTTATAGAACATTATCCGAGGATGTTGAAAATACAGGTCAATCGAGATTTAACAAAATTAGGGAAGCACGTGGAGTTAAGAAAAAGGCCGCTATTGCCACAAAAAAAGAAATCATGTGCCCTGAATGTTCTCAAAGGCTGAGTATCCCCACATCTCACTCTGGAGCAGTTAAATGTCCAGCTTGTACTTCTAGATTCACTGTGGAGGGTAACTCAGATGAATCAACTGGAAATACACCAATTCACTCTTCTGCTCAGCCCTCTAATCAACATACTGAGCCACCAAAAGAGTCAGTAAATGAATTAATTTCACGTTCTCTAGATGATCTTCTCTCATGCCCAAGTTGTGAACAAACTTTGCGAGTACCATTGGACAAGCGTCCAGTCAAAGCGCGCTGTCCTGCTTGTAGAAGTGAGTTTATTGCCGAGGAGGGTTCCAATGAATGAACTAAGTGAATTTGAGGAGATGTACCTCAAACGAATGTGGGAACTTCATCGCGAACAGCCTGATGAAATAGTCAAAACAACAGTGTTGGCTGATTCTATGAGTGTTAGCCCGGCCTCTACTACGGAGATGATTCAGAGATTAGCTAGTAGAGAATTAGTGACCTACATCCCATACCGTGGTTCTCGTCTTACTTCGGAAGGTTTTGCTATTGGGGCCAGAATAAAGAGAAGGCAATATCTACTTGAGATATTACTGTCCGATATCATAGGTTTTACCGGGGACGTCTTAGATGCAGCATGTGATATTGAACACTCAATAAGCGATGAGCTTGAAGCCTCAATAGATAGACTGCTTGGTTACCCTGTACGTACATCTACCGGTCAAAGAATTCCTGTGGTTGAAAGAGAGGTATTGGCCTTCGAAAACAATGTCTTACTACCAGTGGCTAATATTCCTGAAGGCAAAGGTGGTTTTATTGAAATAATCGCAGCAAACGGCCCTGATACAATTACTTTAGCAAAAATTGGTCTGAAAACCGGCACTAGAATTGATCGAACTGAAAACGGAATACTGCTTAACGGTTCTATGATTGAAATTTCACAGTCTTTGCAGAAGAGAGTGTTGGTTCGAACGGAGGTGATGTAATGACTTCCGAATTAAATAATGATATTTCTCAAACATTAAACGAATTAGCAAATGAAATTTCAGAGATTGAGGGGTCTCGCGAAAACATTCAGGATATACCTATTGATAATGAAATGATGAAATCCTCTGATAATAATTCAGATATCCCTATAGTAAGTCGGGCAAACCGCCTCCGAGATCAGGAAAATTTTCTCTTAAGAATTGACCGACTCCTCATTTCAGGTGGTACCAGATTAGTTCTTTTTATGCCAATGATTGTAATTATTGATTTTGGTTTAGCCCAATCTTACAGGAATACTACTCCTGGTTGGTGGGTGGATCACGTTCAGGAATTTGCCCCTGTAGGGATGGCTACTGGAATTCATTTATTTTCTCTATTTATTTTGGTCGCCGATCTAACTCTTCTCCTGATTTTATTCCGTTTGTTAACCATTACTAGAAGGATATTTCAATTGGAAGCCCAGTCATTAACAAGAGCCGGTCTGACATTCAAAAGTTCTCATGGGTATGCTGAGATGCGTGCCATAATCAATGGCTCACACCGCCAAGTCACAGCAACACTCTCTCTTTTATTCATGGCGACATTCTTTCTCGCAGTCGCCTTGTGGCTGAATAAAGATGGAGCGTTGTCTCCTAATTTAGTTGCATTCTCAACAGGATCCTTACTTGCAGGACAAGGAGTTTACCTTGCATCTAATCAACCACGTTTCAATGCGACAGAATCGTGGGGTATGTTGGATGCATTCTCTCCACCAATGCACCCAGCTCTACTTCGAAGACCGTTCTCCGACGTTATCAAAGCCCACGTCGATCCATTATTGGCTGTTAAAATTTCAGAATATTTGAGAGGTGTCGAAGGTCAAGTGAAGTCTGATTACTCAATAACTCAGATGCAAGAAATACTACTTCATCTCCTCCACCTTCGTCGTCGTTCGTTGATTGACGAAGATGAATTCATGGAAGCATTAGAACCTATGATCGATTCATATTCTCTTAATCGACTCTTTACTCATCCAGAATTAGGAGAGGAAACTTGGGACAGGCTTCTTGCACGTGCAAGAATTGATTGTGCCCCCTTCTTCCGACTTCATGACAGACTTCATATGAGGTATGAATCAGGTAGGAGTGGAGATGTGTGGTTTGATGTCGATATGGAAAATCTTGTAGTTGGCCCTGCTAATTTATTCGCTTTTGTTCTTAACCAGACAGAAGAACCCATAGATTTGATATTAAGAATCCAAACTCCTGATTTCCGACCTAATGAATGTGAATATCGCCTCAAGGTAAATCCGCATGTGCCCCTCACTAATGAGTCATTTTTGAAGCCAAAACTTACTGAATCGCTACCTCATATATTGGGTTCTACAAGGATGATTTGGCAAAGTTTGCTCCCTGCTGCAAATGGTGAAGCAACTGTGACAATTCGGCTTGAAGATACCGAAGGTAATCTTGTTTCCGGTCGTGTGCTAACTGTTCAAATCCGTTCTGATTTATTGACGCGATTACGTCTATCTACCAGTGCATTATTCCTTGTCGGAGCATTCATCGCAATACTTTCCCCGATTCTTCCATTCATTGGCTCGGTTCTAGGCCTGTGAAATTAAAACAGGTCCATTGAATAAGGGGTCATACTTCGGCCAACTGTGTCTGAAGAGCCTACTAGTCCTGATGATGACCTCAGGACACGTCTCCATGCTATGGAGACAAAACTCAAGCGTATGCGTGAGTCTAGAAATGGACATAATGAGAATGCTCGCCGAGCAGCTGATTCCCGTAATGCAGTTCAGGAACAGGGAAAAGTTCTGCGCGAAGCAATTGATTTACTAAAGGAGAAGCAGAAGGAAATTCGCGATCGTGCAAGATTA
>DUIL01000167.1:6393-7374 GCA_013330385.1 Candidatus Thalassarchaeaceae archaeon | reverse complement strand
ATGCAGCATCGAGAATGATAGGATACGGTGGAGGTGGAGACCCAGAGAAGGTAGCAGCACGCTTTGCATCTACACATCAGGCGGCTGTAGAATTTCTAAAGCCAGATGGAAAAACAAACCGTGCTCGTGCTGGACTCCTATTCATTGAATCATATCGAGAATTACCTCTCTTAGCTTGGCCACGAAAACTAATCGATGCAATTGTAGAACTTGAGGAATCTATTGTAAAATGGCGACATTCGCATGCAAGAATGGTTGAGCGCATTATGGGTCGCCGTATCGGCACTGGTGGAACAAGTGGTGTTGATTATCTCGATGAAACAAGTAAATATAGAATATTCAAGGATTTGTGGGCAGTTCGAACTATCTTGATTAAACCGCAGTCAAGGCCAACACTAATCAATGCTGAATTTTATGGCTACTCATACGAAAATTAAGTGATAGCGGCGGTGCGTTCGTCGCACCATTCAAGGGTACAACCCCTCTCGCCTCACTTGTGTCGGACGCCGTCATCTGCGCTTATGCCAGAACACCCTTTGGAAAATTTCGTGGTGCGCTCTCCGCATACTCCGCAACTGACCTAGGTGCATTAGCAGTTAAGGGACTTTTAGAGAGGGGTGAGATTGACCCATCTAGTGGCATAATTGACCAATTATACATGGGTAATGTTCTCCAAGCAGGAGTAGGTCAAGCTCCTGCTCGTCAAGTCGCATTAGCGGCTGGGTTGCCATATTCCACTCCTTGCACCACAATCAACAAGGTTTGTGGGTCCAGTCTGAAAGCAGCCATGATAGGAGCGACAGAAATTATGGCAGGTCGAGCCAATGTAATAATTGCAGGTGGAATGGAATCTATGAGCAACGCTCCACACTTCATTCGGGGTGCTAGAAGAGGTGTCGAAATCTCATATGCAGACCTAAATTCAGTACTCAGTCACGATGGCTTGAAGGATGCATATGATGGTTCGATGATGGGAATAAC
>DUIL01000167.1:0-5988 GCA_013330385.1 Candidatus Thalassarchaeaceae archaeon | reverse complement strand
TGCGATCTCATACTCTTGCCAACAAAGCATGGGATGAAGGATGGTTCTCAGAAGAGTGCATCTCGATTGATGAATTAGACCGAGATGAAGGTATAAGATCCAATACCACGAGAGAAGGTTTAGCAGAATTGAGAACCGTATTCAAGCAGGATGGGCAAGTCACTGCTGGTAATGCAAGTCAGGTTTCAGATGGTGCTTCTGCAATACTAATTGCATCACTAGAGGTTGCTACAAATAACGGCTGGCCAATACTAGCAAGAATTGTTGATTTTACAACTTCAGGAGTGGAACCACACAGAGTCATGTCGGCACCAATTCCCGCTATTGAGTCACTGCTAGAGCGTAATTCACTAGACATCTCTGATATTGACATCTTAGAGCATAATGAAGCCTTTGCTGTTGCTTCATGTGCCATACAGAGTGCCTTCAATTTCCCAGATGAAGGATTCAATCCTAATGGAGGGGCAGTTGCCATTGGCCATCCACTAGGTGCAACTGGAACACGTTGTTTGATGACCTTAACCAATACTTTGATTCGAACTGGTGGAAATAGAGGAATTGTCGCAATATGTCTTGGTGGCGGAAATGCGGTAAGTATGCTAATTGAACGAAATTAATCCTTCAATAAGCGCCCCCATAGGGGGCGTAAGCCGGCCGGTGGGCTAATAGGGGGGCCTCCGGTGGCCCGCCTCGATGGTTAAGCCTGCAAGACAGCACACCCGATTTGAAAAGGCACGAATTATCGGAGCCCGGGCGCTACAAATCAGCATGGGTGCTCCACTCTATGTCTCTGAGGAAGAGCTTAGGGAGAACTTCATGAATGAATTAGTTCAATTATATGGTATTGAAGATGCTAAGGCTCGCTTCGTTCTTGATCCTCTTAAGATTGCCATGTTAGAATACGAGTCACATCGTATCCCTATTGATGTCGATCCCCACATTAAGGAGGAATGAAAATTCTGTACCACATCGTGGTACTAATCAGCAGTGGAGAATGACTCATGCTGGACCGAATTTCAACTAGAAGACTGACTGCTGGTCTAATTGCTGTCACATTTCTAGTGATTGCAATTGGCGGAGTAATTAGAATCTATGATGCTGGCGAATCTTGTCCTGATTGGCCGACTTGCTTTGGCAGTTGGTCCTTTGATGTAAGCCCTGATGAACAAGAAATTTGGTGGGACGAAAACCCCGACGAAATTGATTCGCGTGGTGAGCATCATAGATACACAACTTTCCAAATATTCACAGAATGGGTTCACAGACTCATTGCAGGAACTATTCTGGGACCTCTAGTATTGTTGAATTGGTTCCTTGTTAGACGTGATGATGAATCAAACACTGCAACTAAAATGGTGGCGAATGTATCAGTAGCACTAATCGTTTGGCAGGGTTTAATCGGATGGTTTACTGTTGAAATGGATAATGAGCATTGGAGCGTTGCACTGCATCTAGCCAGCGCACTAGCCTTCGAACTATCTCTAATCTGGCTCTGGCTCTGTATTTCTCGCGATACAAATGAAACACCCAAATGGATTGAATTTGACCCTGTTCTAGCTACTAGATGGAAAAACAGAATTGCATGGTTAGGATTTGGCTCTTTCATAGCACTATTTGCAGGTGTTTTTGTTGCTACAACAGGTGGAGCAAATACGGGTTGTGGAGTAAATGGGTTTGCTGAATCTTGGCCACTGTGTCATGGTAAGTTGTTTGACACGATAGAAAATCTTGAGGATCAATCTCAGATTATCCATAGATGGATTGTCGCAATAGTTGAAATTGCTCTTCTTGCAGCAGCATGGCTAATTATGAAGGAGCAAAAACAGCATCAACATGGCCAAATCCTCCGAAACTGGATATGGACTGCAACTGGTCTTTTCCTGCTAAATGTCGTTGTTGGGGCATTTTACATATTCTCGTGGACTGCTGATTCAGGATTTGAGGAATGGTTGTCCCTCTTACATCTACTACTTGCATCACTAACATTTCTCGTCCTAGCAACTGTTTGGCTTTCGACTTCCGTTGGCACCCTGTATGACACAACTGTTGAAACTCTTGAATGAGTGGTATTCAAGGACTCACGCCCATAGGGCGTGATATGAAGGAGCCAGTATCTGGAGTTCGAGCTTGGCTGGCTCTCACCAAACCGGGTGTCGTTGTCCTACTGCAAATTACTGCACTCTGTGCAGTATTATCTCACGATCTACTAGACCCCAGTGAAATGGACTGGCTAGCAACTATTGAAACAATGTTGGTCGTCTTTGTTGGAGGATACCTGACGGCAGGAGGAGCGAATGCAATCAATATGTGGTATGACCGAGACATAGATCCAATAATGGCTCGAACTTCCAATAGACCGATTCCATCTGGAGCCATAACAGCAAATGGGGCATTGATATTTGGAATCTTTATTTCCATAATTGGAACATATTGGTTCATCGTAATGGCAAACACCGTCGCTGCCTTTTGGGCTGCATTCAGCATACTGTTCTATGTTCTGATATACACCATCTGGCTGAAACGAACTTCTACTCAAAATATTGTCATCGGAGGAATTGCAGGAGCCACGCCACCAGTAATTGGTTGGGCTACTGCAGTTGGAGAACTCTCCATAGAAATAGAATCGGTTCAATCATTTGTTACTTCGATTGTCGATTTAGGAAGCCTGATGCCTTGGTTCATGTTTTTACTAATTTTCCTCTGGACTCCACCGCACTTCTGGGCACTTGCACTATATCGTTCGGAAGAATATGAGAAAGTTGGAGTTCCGATGATGCCAGGGGTCAAAGGTGCTGAAAGAACATTAATTGAAATGAAATTTTATGCAATACTTCTAGTCTTACTTTCATTAGCAGCACCAATAACACTCGGTGGAATAGATAGTGGTGATGAATTGTATTACATCTTCGGATGTAACACTGTAATTGTATCACTATGGTACGCGAGAACAGTTTTCATTATTGACCCTAATGAACCTCAGGGACCCGAAGGAAGGATTCCTAGTGCAACGAATTCTTTCTTTGTCTCAATGTTTTATCTCGCTGTAATGTTCGTAATTGTAGTAACAGCTAGTTTCGGTCTTTACGGAGGTATTTTTGGAGCTTTCATTTCCCTCGCATTCATGATTAGGTATGAGTTACGTTCACGCGCCAATAGCGAAGCCAACTCAGCATGAAACCCCGAATGCTTCAAACAGGGGCTCGTCTGTTCGGTGGGCGTAGTAGCGGTGAGCGGATGAAGGAGAGCGAACTCATCTACGATTGGAATACCATTGATTATGAGATTGTGCGAGAGCCATCAAACCACCCTCATGATGTATGGTTTGATGATGAGACTCTGCGTGATGGACTACAGAGCCCTAGTGCGCGTAATCCAACCATTGAGCAGAAAATAGAACTTATTGATTTCATGGAAAAACTAGGAATTCAAAAGGTGGACTTAGGACTACCTGGTGCAGGACCATTCCATGTATCTCATATTGATGCTATGTTAACTCACATGGGGGAAAATGATTACGAATTACGACCTGGATGTGCTGTAAGAACGGTTGTTAGTGATATCGAACCACTTGTTGACCTTCAGGCTAAACATGAACGCCAAATCCAAGCTAGTGCCTTTCTTGGAACCAGTCCTATCAGACAATTTGCAGAGGACTGGACCATGGATCGAATTCTTTCTACTGCCGAAAAGGCAGTTTCATTCGCAGTGGACAACGATATCCCAGTAATGTTCGTTACAGAAGATACTACTCGAAGCAAACCAGAGGAAATCAAAGAAGTCTACACTCGAGCTATCGAATTAGGTGCTGACCGAATTTGTGTCTGCGACACTTGCGGTCATGTCACTCCTAATGGTGTAAGGAAACTCCTAGGATTTATCCAAGACGAAGTTATATCCGATGCAGGAGTTAAGCGTCGTGATATCGAAGTTAACTGGCACGGCCATCAAGATCGGGGCTTAGGGGTTGCTAACAATCTAGCCGCAGTTGAAGCGGGAGCGGATGTAATTCATGGGACGGCTTTGGGAGTTGGAGAAAGAGCAGGCAATGCCCCTCTCGATCAAACCCTAGTCAATCTGTCCCTGATGGGAGTCATCAAAAATGACCTGACTGCTTTGAACGACTATATGCGTAAGGCACACGAGTATATCGAAGTAGCATTACCTCGTAATTATCCAGTATTTGGCAAGGATGCATTTGAAACGGGAACAGGCGTACATGCAAGTGCTGTGGTAAAGGCGATGAAAAAAGGCGACCATTGGCTAGCAGACAGGGTATATTCAGGTGTTCCCGCACAAGATTATGGCCTTCAACAGGTCATTAGAATTGGTCATATGAGTGGACGCTCAAACATAACATGGTGGCTTCAAAACAATGGGTATGAAGTAAACGACGACTTGGTTGCTCACATGTTTGAAGTAGCAAAATCACAGCGTCGTTTAATGAGTGATGATGAAGTTCATGCAGCGATTAAAGGGTTCAATGAAGGTTAATTTGACCGAAGCGAGACCCACTCACTCGTTGGGAACGGCTAAAACCCGAATATGTGCGACCCTTGTTTATGCGTACAGTTGCAATGCTATTGGTGATGATGTTAATCAGTCCGGTTGCAGCTGCGATTACAGATGAACAGAACCAAAGATTTGACCTCGAAATTAATGGTGAAGAGATAATTCCAACCTATTCGCGTGCCGTACAAACCGCTTTTGATAGAGTTGAAAATCTAGAACAATATTCACAAGAACAGTTGGAACAAACAAACGAGTGGTTAGTAGTCACTCAAGTTCCTATGAATAAGCACTCTTGGACTATTCCTAGTCCTAAACACGTAGAACAAGCACCAATCCTAAATGGTGCTTACATATGGTACTTTGAGGAGCCATTAGAAGCCATACCTTTGATGAAAGAAGCATTATCCTTAGGTCAAATTGAATCATTTTCTCCACTTATTCTGAAACAGCAACAAATTCGTGACAATCCCGATGATCCTGAATTTTCTTCACAGTGGCATCTAGAAAATACCGGTCAGACAGGTGGTGTTTCCGGCGAAGACATCAATGCCACTGATGTTTGGGATGATTATCGAGGAAATGGAGTCATCATCAGTATCGTTGATGACGGCCTAGATCATTCTCATCCTGACCTTGCTGATAATTATGACCCCTCGTATTCGTACGATTGGTGTGATGATGATTCAGACCCCTCTCCTAGTAGTTGGAACGGTCACGGCACTGCGGTTGCTGGAGTTGCTGCTGCTGTTGGAAATAACTCGTTGTATGTCTCCGGTGCTGCATGGGAGGCCACAATTGCAGGCTCAACACTAATCGCCTGTTGGGCTGGAGACGCTACAGAGGCCGAGGCTCTTTCCTTCGAAAAGGATGATATCGATATTTACACTAATTCATGGGGACCATCTGATGATGGACAAACTCTACAGGCGCCAGGCCCACTAACTCTAGCAGTCTTCGAATCTGATGCATATTTGGGAAGAGAAGGACTTGGGAATACTATCACTTGGGCCGCAGGTAATGGACTGACTGGTGATGATAACTCAAATTACGATGGTTATGCAAACAGCCGATTTACCATTGCTGTAACTGCAATTACACATTATGGTGAACAATCGTATTATGCTGAGCCCGGTGCTAATATTCTGGTTGCTGCTCATTCAAATGGTGATGGTGAAGGAATCACAACCACCGACATCAATGGAACTGGCGGATACAATAGTAGTGGGAATCTCACTCATGACTTTGGTGGTACCTCAAGCGCAACACCACTAGCGGCAGGCGTGATTGCGCTAATGTACGATGCTAATGAGGATTTGACCTGGCGTGATGTGCAAGAAATTCTTGTTCAATCATCTCGTATGAATGACCCAAGTGACTCATCTTGGAATATCAATGGGGCGGGGCATGATGTGTCCCACAAGTATGGGTTTGGGGCAGTTGATGCGGGAGCGGCTGTTGCTTTAGCCGAAAACTGGGTTA
>DUIL01000120.1 GCA_013330385.1 Candidatus Thalassarchaeaceae archaeon | reverse complement strand
CGCTTTCCACTCATATTGACTACCTTAGCCTTCTTCTTAGCCTTCTTCTTAGCCATCACTGGTCACCTCCCCATCGGCGTGAATCGACGCCCAAATGAGCGCTTATTTCGCCAAGTCGAACGAATTTTTGAGGTAAATTACGCTCAAAGGATTCTGTTTCTCCCCATGCGTGTCCCTCTGGTAAATCATCTCCTGCTAAATTAGCTGGAGTTCCAATCATAACTCGTAGGTCTCGTAATGAGTTCCTTCCACTGCTATTCTTTTGGTAAGGTAACATTCCTCGAACCGTTCTCTTTAGTATTTGGTCAGGCATTCTTGGGAAGAATGGTCCCTTCCTTGGATGATTCAATTTGTACTTCTTATCGTAGCGATGGAATACTGCTGTTTTAGGTCCTGTAACAATTGCTTTCTCGGCATTGACAATGATGACTCGGGTCTGTCCACCAGCCTTGCGAGCGGTCAGCAATTCACTAGCCACGTGGCTAGCAAGTCGCCCTAACACCTTGTCAGATGCATCATAGACGAGGGTACTTGCTTCAGCCAAGGATCCTCACCCCCTTTCCATCTGGGTTTTCATTCATTAATTCACGGATAGTCAAAACTCGTCCGCCTGCTTCTTCAATTTTGGAGCGGGCTCCAGTACTGACACTGTAGGCGGCGACACTAGGCTTACCGGACACTATGCCACTGCCAAGCAACTTACCTGGGACAAGGACGAAATCCTCGTCCGAAGCATGGCGCGACAATCGGCTCAAGTTCGGTTCTGCCCAGTTGCTTCGGCTCCTTTCGAGCCTCTGCGCGACGTCTCGCCATAGTGCAGAACCGGTTGACCTGCTCTGGTCCTTTAGATCGCCGATAAGGGCAATCAGGGCCTGGTTGGTCTTTCTCGTATTCTTACTCATATAACTCCCTCGACGTTTGCTTGGGTAGCGCGCCCACCTGACCTCCTGTTATGAATGCTGCGGGTTGCCCCTACGGGGCATAGGGGCGCAGTGCACCGAGAAGAGGAAGAAAGGGGCTAATTGCCCCCTTCTTTCCTCAACCTCGGGTCAGTCTCAAATTCGGAATCCGGATTCTTCGCTTGAGCCGTCGTCAACGCCTGCGATGCGCTCTTGGCCTTCGGAGTCAACAAATGAACCGGCCTTGATGACTGAACCATATAGTTCAGACTCGTTGACTGAAGTTCGGTTAAGCATCCCATCGCCTAATGCGACATTCATGTGATTGATTATTGACTCTAGAGCTGAAATCGCCCTATCTCGCTGGTCCGAACCAATTTCGTGATCAGAGTATCGGGCCTCCTCAAAGAGGGAGAAGAACACATTGAGATCCTCAGGTGGTGCGATACCGGAAAGCATGGAATTGACTGCGTCTTCAAACTCTCTAGTAGTCTCATATACCTTCTTCATCGCACCACGACTTCGGAAGAATCTTACCAATTCCTTGTAGCAATTGAATATCGTTGCAATATACTCGTTTGACGCCTTGAGAGACATCAATGAATCAGTGAGGATACCGCGTAATATTTCGATACGGCGGCGCTCCACATAGTTTCGATACATGATTGCCCCAATTAAGGCTGCAAAGGCCAAAGCAATTCCAATAATTGTCATTGCTTGCCAAGTCCAGAAACTTGTCTGAGAAGCCTTAATTGGTTGGCCGAGATAAATCGTCGGAGTGTTGTTGAGATATTCTTCTTCAAACTCGTGATCTCCTTCGAACCAAATGATTACTCTCCATTGTCCGGCTTCAACACAAGGACCTCCATCACTACAGGCGACTTCACCCGGGAGGTCATTTCCATAATACTCGAAGCTGAAATGTGCGACTCCTAATTCGTTAGTCGTTGGTTTCTGAACATTAGAATCAACCCATTCTCCAGCAGCAGCATCCCAATATTGCAATGTGAACATAACAAATTGGTCTTCTACAGCAAGATCTAATCTATCACGTAAAATGGCTACTGAACCGTTAATCCATTGGCCTTGTTGGTATCCATCTGGGTTAGACCAATGATCCTTCAGTAAGATATCAACACGGCTTCGTACAAGAACCTCAATATCGATGAATGAGCCATTGACTACAGGTGTAGTCTCTGCTCTACATCCGCCTGGAAGTTCCTTGTTCGGTTCGTAAGCAATTCTAACTATTCTGAAGCCTTCCATCTTATCAGTAGTTGGTTCAACACCTCGGCGACTTGGGTTATCATCAGGGTCTCCACTAAACCATTCAATTCCGCCTGTTCCATCTTGTGTGGTAGAGGTTGCAATAGGGCGGGTGTTAGTTTCAGGGTCGAGGTAAATATTCAGGCACTTTCCACCAATCGGGTTTCCATTAGTTTGAGTTAGTTTAGCATCTAGGTGGAATGATTCCTTGAGATATAGAACAGGGAATGTGGATCCATTCTGGAATTGATATGAATCAATATCGTTCCGGAATGGGCCAATCTCTTGCACTGTTAGTGTAGAATTGGAGAACACAGGGAACAGGCGAGTAACGCTAGCATTGTGGTAACGATACCTGTCGTTGTTCTCATATGAATTGAATTCAATATTCACACGTGCCTGTCCTGCTTCGACTCCACTTAGTGGACATGTAATTTCGAAGAATCCGTTAGAATCCGATGCGCCCGGGATACATCCAACTATCCCTGCCTCCGAACCTACCATCTCGTATGTTACGCGGATTGCTCTGTTAGATAGGTTGGAACCCAACTCATCTACTAATTGTCCTGTAACAACCATTGGCTTCTCAATAGCCTGACCAGTTTGTGGATCAATTTCCGAAGTATAGACAATTTGATCGTCTATATCCAGAGTAGTGCGGCCAATCAAACTGAATCCATCTACTTGGAATTGCATTACCTTGCGATAATGATCACTATTCACAATCTGAACACATGGATCCCATGCACCGGATGTACTGAGTGATTGCGCACTTAGTGGTTCACATCCTTCGTGCGGGAGATTCTCTTCAAATCGTAGAATCACGTTAACTGGCCCGAATCCATCTGGTAAGAAAGACAAGGGGTCATCACGTAAGAGCTGTGGGTCGAGAACCATCTCATGATGGATATTACCTGCATTCGGACACAGAGTTTCGACTATCTGCCTATGTGTGCGATCCTCAAAGTCTGTTCCTTCCATAATCAAAAGAACCTCGCCTCCATTCTCACTACATCCGTCCAGAGCTTGGCCGGAATCCTTGATGATTGCAGTACGATTATCGTCAGTCACTTGAGCTGTGAATTCCCATATATCCCCATTCGAACGTATATTCGGAGTGGTGTCCTGTAAACTGATGTAAGTACGTGAAACCACCCAGAGATACATTTCACCTGCGGTTCCTTGGTGCTTAGGGTCTCCAGGATAGTTGTAGGTTAGAGTAAAGTTGCCCAAATCATGAGTTGGTTCGATTGTCAAATTGACGGCGAAATAACCTTGCAAATCGGTTTCCGCTATCCCACTTGACCCATCCGCAGACCAAACGTAATTGACTTGGGAATTGCGGAGTGGTTGCAACGAATTATCGAGTAATTGAACCTCAATGGTTCGGTTCTGGTCTCGGTACAGACGAGGTTGGATTAGTTCCTTGAATTGCGTTGTGCCTATGACTGAGACATTCAGATATGCACCGGTTGGCGCGAGAACCGAAGTCTGATTTCCAGTGAAGTAATAATTCGAGTTAGTAAAATCTGCACGGATTCCATAGTGGCCAGCGGCATAATGTGAATACCATGTCCAATTATAATCGAAGGTCGCTACTCCATTTATCATCTGAGGAGCACGAGCATATCCAGTCTCTTGTGAACCAGCGAAAATACCATTGTGATCTAAATCTACTTGCAGAGTCATTGGATCATTTGGCCACGGGACCATGGTTCGATTCCAAACACTTCCAATCACTCTCAGAGATTCTCCAGTAAACATCTCTGGAATTATCTCACATCGGACGTCGCTGTCTGGATCTGTTGAATCCACTGGACCACAGGGTGGGACATTGAAATCTCCACCATTCTGCATTCCTATTCGCCAATGAGTTCCATTAGAGGAAAGGAAAGGTCTCAGTCTAGAACTCTCTCCAGTTAGCCCTTCAGGAGTTCCATCCCATAGTTTGGCATATTGCTTACCTAGACTTACATCAGCGTAATTTAATCCGGCTGCATCCAATGATGGAGCGTGGAATAGGGCTCTCCATGCTCCAAAGGATGACCCTGTAAATTGGGTAGCATCCCAATAATAGACAGGTCGGATAGAGGAAGTATACATGTCTGCCTCAATATACATTCGATGCATTGAACGGATAGTGAATGCCTCGGTCTCATCACCTTCGAGATAAGGGAATGGCCATTCATCACCCAAATCGGGCCGTGAATATCCAAGTAAAGCATAATCTCCTATTGGAAGGCTAGTATTTGTGTATTCATAGCGGCCGAGAACATAGTGAGATTTGGCTGTGTTATCCCATACAATTTCCTCATACCCACCTGGCATTACTCCAGCTCCATTGTCCATAGTGGAATTCCACTGAACCTGTTTCCAGAGTCCCTGTGCACCTCCTGTTTGAACGAAGGTTAGAGATACCCAACCACCAGGGTCTGCTCTGTAGCCATACCCATATCCATCGAATATGGTCGGGTGTGTGTGGTTACCAAATACTCCACCGTGCACTCTGAATGAGATTGGTGCGTGAGAAATTCGATTATCGAAAATACCTCTATCCCAGTCTGCAGTATAGTGTACTTTGTAATCAACGAATAATGGCTGCTCGTCACTACGGAAGTATGTCCAAGCAACATAATCGATAGTAGTATTAGCACGAACTTCAACAGGGACTGGTTCGGTTTGAGAGCTGTCATGGACGAACATTTCAGTGACTTCCGCATATATGTTATAGGTTGTATTTCCTCCAACGATTAGATCCTCAGGAAGAAGGAATTGACCGACTAGGAATTCGCCTAGATCGTTAGTTAGAACATCAACTGTTTCGAGAGCAAGGGTGGCATTTCTAGCCCATTCGATACTAACTTGAACTGGAAGATTCGGTGCAGGCTCGAAAACTCCTGTATCGGGGTCAAGCCAATTCACAGTCCCTCTGAAAAGAGCAGGGTATTGTGAATCTAGCCACAACACCTCTGGAGTTGTGAGATTTATTCTAGTTGGAATTTTATCATCTTCATCGAGAATACCGTCATTGTCATGGTCCCAATCTGAGGTGTTGCCATCATTTTCTTCAATGACATCCCAGTCGTGGTCGGGGCGTCCATCTGTGTCATCATCCTCATCTATGGAATCGGGGCCTGTATCTGGTTCTGCGGGATTAGCAGGGCCGGTTCCATTACCGTAATCATCGTGATCCCAAGGGTTGGTTGATTGTGTTCCAAATCGGGTTGGCCATAGCATAACCTCGTCTATATCGAGCATTCCGTCAGAATCATCGTCCAGATCAACATCATCACGAAGACCATCATTATCGTGATCCCAAGGAGATATCAATGGTGTGGCCGAATTGAGTTCTATTGTGTTGACGATTCCGTCACCATCCCAATCATCATCGGCCCAGTTCAGCACTCCGTCGTTATCATGATCCCATACGCTCTGTTCTTCACCTGTGAAGCACAACGTTTCCTGTAAAGTATCCATTACACCATTATTGTCATCATCAGGGTCCTCTCCATCTGGAATACCGTCGTTATCATTGTCAACATCATAGTAAACAGGGAATAAGAGTCCCTGACCGAGTACCCCCTTGTCCCAAACCGCCTGAAACCACCCATCATCATCAGGGTCTGTATCAATTCCATCATCATCATTGTCATCACAGTTTGAGCCAATGAAGAAGTTTCCAGGTTCGGTGCCCAAGTCATCATCCCAGTCATCGTTGCTGTCTACCTCGAAGTAATCCCATATTCCATCGTTATCATCATCAATATCCCAATGGTCGTAAATACCATCGAAGTCATCATCAAGATCTGTCGTATCATTGGCCATACATGAAGGATTCATATTACCAGCAACAGGAGCACCACAGTCATCATCAGGATCAACGTCGTTGTTCAGTAAATCAGCTACCTCATCCGGGAAGAGATTTGCATTACCATCTGATTGCCATTGGAAGAAACCATAATTGATTCCAACATAGGCAGTGTATAGGTCTCTGTTATCCTTCATTTGATTGTAATTTACCGCTGCACTGGGTCCTGCATCACCTTGTCCAAGGAAGTCGAAATGCCAGCATTGTGTTTGACAAGTCCACTGGCCCTGTGAATTGGTCCCATTGTACGAACCGTCATGATGACCCGGGTCTGGCCGAGTTGAATATGGCAAAGTGAACGACATTCCATTAGTTCGTGATGCGGACTGGAGAGGGTATCCGTAAAGCCAACCATAGAACAAACCACATGCTATGTCAGGTTCGGCTTGTTGGAGTAATATAGCAAAGAAAAATGTCTTTCCACATTCATTATCATCAAAAGAACCACCCTTTCCGGGATCATTGACATCAAGAATTCCATCATTTCCTTCATCTTGGTCCCACCAGTTAGGTAAACCATCACCATCCATATCGATGTCAATTCCATTGATTAAGGAGTCACCATCCATATCGATATCCCAATAGTTATCGCCATTCCATGGACTCCAGCGCATCAGTACATGCCAGTAAATCTCTGGAATACGGCCATTAGTTCTCGGCAAAGTTGTGTCATCGTATCCATTGTGAGGATAGATGAATCCTTGATCTTCTGTGAACGGACTGAAGAACCAGAACATTTCCCAATGTGTTTCTTCCATCACAGTCCAGTAATCACTATCATCAGAACCATCGATTGTGTCACCATCAGAATGGGAATATCCGCTATAACTTGAGAAAGCATCTGTGCTGTCCTGATCAACGATTCCACAATTTCCATCATCTGGATCATAGAGATCAGAAATCCCATCATTGTCATCATCCCAGTCCTCATCATTAGGTAATCCATCCCCATCGATATCTGTATCAATATCATTTGGGCCGTCATCACGATATTTCGAACCGTTGAGTAAATGAAGGTCGTTGTCATCATCAAAATCACAGTTAGCATCTATGTCTAACCAATCGAGAATACCGTCGTTATCATCATCGACATCGTCCCAATTGTTTATCCCGTCATTATCCCAATCATTGTTGCCTGTGTAGGACTTACGTTCCACAACGCAATTCATGTCAGAATTCTGTGGATTAGGATTTTCGAGGGTCGCGCAGTTCCAAGCAGCAACATCAGAATCTGTCGCCAGCATGTAAGGATCTTCTTCGTTCACAATACCATCATTATCGAGATCATAGGGTTCGTCCGATGCGTCGGTTCGAGGAGGGCCATTGGGGTTGTCAATTTCTGAGATATTCAAAGCCCCCATGTCTGGATCCATCCAATCCCAGACGAAATCATAATCTTGGTCGATTGGACGATATCTATCGTCATCAATATCACGATCGTAGTCGATTTCACAATCTCGACCTGGGATTCCGATTGGTACTTGAGAAGGGTAGTCACCCACTCCATCACCATTGGTATCTAGTTGCATACATTCATCGGGAATACCATCATTATCATCATCTACATCATACATATCCAGTAAACCGTCATTATCATCATCGGTATCTGCAGAATCTGGGGAGCCGTCATTGTCATTATCTGGATCAAGGAAATTAGGAATTCCGTCACCATCTAAGTCTCCATCAACTATTTCATCGAATGATTGATTCTGAGGATGCCACCACTGTTCTTCTAAAGTGACGAAGTCAATACCTCCTACGAATTGTGAATATGTATTGTTAGTTGATGATGATTGTTGAACTACTATTGTTCCCGTCATCAAAGGATGGATTGTGCAAGAATAACTGTAAGTTCCTGCTGTATCAAAAGTGAAGCTCCAAGAGGTTCCGGCAGTTATTGTTCCTGAATCAAATGCTCCATTTGAAGAGGTAACGGTGTGATCTGCGGTGTCGGTATTGGACCATTCAACTGTATCTCCAACATTGACCGTCAATACACGAGGTGAGAAGTCTGCAGAACGGATTTGAGCATCGTGTGTCTGAGCAGAAATCCACTCATACCACTCATCCCAAAGAGGTGCTGTTGTAGTAATGTTTCGAGTTTCCAATGAATTCCATGGATGAGTATCGTATAGATCCGCTACGCCATCGTTGTCGTCGTCTGGATCGAAATAATCTTGTATTCCATCTCCATCAAAATCACAAGGCCAAGTAAACTGGTCAATGCGAGCATCGTTGTCGTCATCCTCATCATATGAGCCACGGCCACTTCCATCGATATCGTCATCAGGAACACCATCGTTATCGTGGTCCATTAAATTCTGATCTATTCGATATCCTGTGCCAACAGCATTACCAGTCCAGGGGTGAACAGTAGTTGGGACTACGTATCGGTCTGAACTGACATTCCAAGGGTCTCCTCCTTGTGAATAATCAATCGGGCCCTCTAGAATTCCATCGTTATCATCATCCCAATCAAACTCGTCTTGGACTCCATCATTATCGTGATCGAATGGGTCGGTTCCATAACAACCATCGAATCTCTCAATTAAATCGCTGATTCCATCATTGTCATCATCAAGGTCATCGAGATCGTTAATTCCATCGTTATCGTGGTCTTCGGTATTTGTTTCTTCAAGGAAGAATCCGTATCCTGGGTCGAGCAGGAGAGCGGATGGGTCAGTTATCTTGCCTTGGTACGAGGCTGGATCGACCCATGAGGGATCACTGAAAGCAGGGTGACTGAAATCTACCAGTGCACCCATTTGCCCTTGTGTATCACCAGAAGTTGGGCCACCCTCTTGGTAAAATTGCTGAAATGCGGCTCTGTCACGAGAATCTCCGGGTTCAGCAATCTGTGCCTCAACTTCATCAAATTCCATGAAATTATACATCTGCGTACTCATCAGCATTAATGCTACCATAAGTAGAGCAGAACCACTCTTCTTTCTTGTTTCATGACTGTACCAAGTCTGTTTCTCATCCTTCATTTCGACCACCGAAGTAGCCTTGCACCTTCCCTTGACTTATCAACAGAACCCCTCATGTGCGCGCGAGGGTATCACGAGAGCCTCTGAGTATCACATTCGGGATTTGAGAATTATTCAAGAAAATATTGGCAATCTTGCAGGCCTTGAATTGAAAAGAGTGGAGTGTTTCCGATTACTTGATGACTCCTATCAGGTGGGTTCTCCGTTCGAAGATTCATCGAGCCACTGTTACTCAAGCAGATCTTGATTACGTCGGCTCTGTTTCAATTGATGAAGACCTTCTTGATGCGGCTGGAATTGCAGAATGGGAGAAGGTTGCAATTCTAGATATAACAAATGGAGCTAGGTTGGAAACCTATGCAATCAAGGCAGCAAGAGGTTCTGGTGAAATTTGTATCAATGGAGCAGCAGCACATCTTGTTCACCCTGGAGATCTTGTAATTCTACTAACTTTCCAAGGGATTGAAGATGGAGATATTGAGGATCATGAGCCTATTATCGTACATGTTGATTCCAAGAATCGGATTAGGGGATGATTGTATGAATCCGATAGAGTGTGAAATTCTCTGGACCGGTGATTCAGAGAGGGCGCAATCATTGCTCTCTGCGATAGCCCCAGATGACCCTGATTCTTTTGTGGCTGAGATTGTTCAAATCAGTGAAGGTAATGCGGAATTACAAATTGTCGTCAAAGGAGAGTCACTTCGTTCGGTACGGGCTACTGTTGATGACATACTAGCTTGTCTTGGTGCGGCCGAATCTACCTTGGATGCTGTCAACGATTCATGAGTAATTTAGCAGCCTTCCTACCACTATCAACTGAAGCGTCACTTAGGGTGTGTGGAGTTAGTACATGCGTCCCTGCGAGGGCGATTCTATTGGTGATGTATAAACGACCATTCACGCGTTCATCCAACTTACTCGGATGCAGCATCACAGATTTAGTCGAACGGCGTATTGCGACCATGTTTCTCCACCCTGAACAATGGGAGTCTAAGAATTCCTTAATTGCATTCAGACCTTCTTCTCCCTCGGCATTTAGGCTAACCGCATGTAGTAGAGTACATTCGTCTTCTGAGCCACGCTGAGGTAGTCTATCTGGTTTTGATTGATCAATTACGAGGACTCCTGACCTCTCATCAAAATAACCAGAATATGGTCGCATTGGTTTACCCGTCAAAGCTGCATCGAGCGCTGCTACACGTTGTTCGGTACAGGCATCTAATTCAGTGGTTGAGAGTTTTGCAGATTCAAGTAATTTCGCAGCGGGTTTGGGAGGTATGGCTAGAACTAAACAATCACATTCAATTTCATCTGCATTTGTTATTACCGCTCGGACTTTGTTGTCACCATTGAGCAACAGTCCCTTCGCTTCTGTTTCGAAAGTAAATTCAACACCCATTTCTTTAGCAGAGGTTATCATTCGATCAATTAGGCTTGACCACCCCCCTGTTGGAACTATTGCTCTCTCAGCAACATTTCCTGCATCAAGGCGCATAGATGAAAGGACATCTCTCGCACGTCTATTGTCACATCCAACACCAACAAGTTTTGCTGAATCCCAACGCTTGCCCAATACCCTAGGGGCGCGAAGGCGACGTTGTAATTGTTGGAAAGGCCCGCGCCTTCGCATCAAATGCAAACCTGAATCCAGTATCCAATCACCCGAATCTTCTATGCGGACCCTGCCTCCTAGAGTTCGATTCGATTCGATAACTAATACAGAGGCCCCATCTACTGCTAATTGGATAGCAGCAGATAGCCCTGCCAGCCCACCTCCCACCACGACGGCCCGCATTCGTATCATCGATAGGAAGGGGGCGAATGAGGTTTCGGATTATTCAAGGCAGAGCGCTGACCCCCTCCTATTGTGACAAGACTACCCCATGACCGCTCCGACCTCCTTTGGGAGGGGGGAGATTCGGGGTCTCCTACTGCAATGTTTGCAGATTCAATCGATCGTTGGGTCGATGCAATGGTAGGGGATGAACAAGGAGGCGGAAGCAGTGCTGAACACGATATTACCGCAGTGGTAATTGCAAAACAATCTGGAATAATGTCTGGACAATGTGCTGTGGAACGATTGATTCAGAGGCATTTCCAAGATTGCCTTCTATCTTGGTCGATTAAAGAAAGTGAAATTGTCAAGGAAGGAGGGGAAGTTCTCGTAGTGCGAGGACCTGCTTCGGAAGTTCTGCGATGTGAAAGAATAATGCTAAATTTACTAGGAAGAATGTCGGGTATCGCGACTAATACTGCTGACTGGGTCGCTGGTTCTGAATCGATGGAAGTCGCCTGCACGCGCAAAACAGAATGGGGATTGTTGGACAAATGGGCGGTTCACACAGGGGGTGGGCTGACACATAGATTGAGTCGCGCCGATGCATTGATGATCAAAGAAAATGACCTGCCAGCGCTAGCTCCTGGAGTTGATGATGAAATTACTGCAGTATCTCAAGTAGTGGCTGAGATTGATATGGATAAATTCGCCGCATTTACTGTCATCGAAGTTCGAGACTCAAAGCAAGCCTTAGCCGCCGCGAGAGCTTGGGCTAAGGTACAAATTAAGAGAGATGGATGTGAGAAAATTGTCTTGCTTCTAGATAATATGGGGCCAGATGGATGTACTGAAGCCCACTCTCAATTAATGACAGAAGAACTTCGAGAGTGGTGTATACTTGAGGGATCTGGGGGCGTCAAACTAACTCAATTAGACAAATGGGTAACAAGTGGCGTTGACCTAGTCTCTACAAGTGCGTTGAATAGGGGAGTAGCGCCTCTTGATCTTTCTATGAGAGTAAGGAATGAGTGACATGGGTGAGATTCCAGATAGCCATCCTCGAAAGGCTTCTCTTGTGGCCAGAGCAAAGTTAGTTGAAGCAAGTAAACAGGGCTTGTTGGCCGATTCAGCAATGATTGCCCATGGCAGAGGGGAGGCTTTTGATTACCTACTAGGTGAGAAAACAAACGAATCGGCCAAGTCTGCAATCAAAGAATGCGCTGCGCGACTATTAGTAGCCAAGAGCCCGGTAATTTCAATGAATGGGAACACGACAGTATTGGCAGGTAGGCAAGCGATTCTGGCAGCATCAATCATTGGATGTCCTATTGAAGTCAATATCTACTATCGCACGCCTGAGCGTATGGAGAAATTAATCATGGCGCTTGAATCAATGAAGGAAGAGATTGCATCAGAAAATGATGGAGAGACTAAGGCTTCGGTGATGGCAGTTGAAATTCTTGGGGCCGAGGCTGATGGTAATATTGTGGGACTAGAAGGACCGCGTTCAATATGCTCCAAAAAAGGTATAGAATCTGCAGATGTTGTACTTGTTCCGCTTGAGGATGGAGATAGGTGTGAAGCTCTAGTAGCCCTTGGTAAACAAGTCCTTGTGATTGACCTCAATCCACTTTCACGTACTGCACGTACTGCCACAGTTACAATCGTTGACGAAGTTTCTAGGGCTATGGAAATAATGAGTAAATTACTACTTGAAAATCCAACTCCGACCGATTGGGATAATCAACAAACTCTGCGTGATGCATTGGATGTAATGGCCGATGCATCCACTCGTATCTGAAGTTAACAAGTTCAGGCTGTTGCGAATTGTTCGCGGAGCATTCTTTCACAGCGCTCTGCGATTGCTTCGCCGACATCGGAAGTTGAGGCGTCTCCACCTAGATCATAAGTCACACAACCGTTTTCTTCAAAGTGTTCTTGGATTGCCATTTGTAAAATATCAGCACAGACATCCAAATCTTCATCATGGGCCCTGTAAGCTAAGGCTTCGAACATCAACTGAACTGATTGGAGCATAGCGACTGGATTGACGACATTCTTTCCAGCATACTTCGGAGCAGATCCGTGAACCGGCTCAAAGAGCATATGTTTAGGCCCTAGATTTGCACTTGCCGCCATACCCATGCCCCCTTGAAGCACGCTTGCTAAATCAGTAGCGATGTCTCCAAACATATTAGGTAAAACTACTACGTCAAGATCCTCTGGATTTCTAACTAACCACATTGTAAATGCATCAATGTATGCTTCTTTGGTTTCAATTTCTGTATTCTCAGAAGCAATTTCGCGGAATATCTTACGGAATAGTTGACAACCACGAGTAACATTCGACTTGTCAACACAGGTTACCGATTGGGGTGAGTCCGATTTCCTCTGACGGTGTTGGGCTAAATCGAATGCAAACTTGATGACTCGCTCACTACCAATACGTGAAATGGGCCGGGGATCCCAAGCAACCTCACCCTCAAGGCCAGGAAATTCATCAATAACAATTGGCTCATCCTTCTGACCCAATGCCCTCTGTTCCATTCGACGTAGGAGGGCGTGGTAAAGGCCCTCTGTGTTTTCTCTAACCATCACCATGTCGACCAGTTCAGGCACCCATACTTGCTTGTGAACGCCGTGTACCTTGTGTTGGACTCCAGGATACAATTTGACCGGTCGGACATTTGCAAAGAGATTGAGCCCTGAACGAAGACCTAGGATTGTTTGACCTCCGGCCATATCTCCGTTCGGAAGGCGGGCTCCCGGCCAGCCAATTGCACCGAGGAGGATTGCGTCTGAATTATCCCTGCAGTGTTCAAATGAGCCTGCTGGCCATTCCTCACCGGTTTCAAGATAGTGTTGGCCGCCACACGGAATCTCTGTAATATCAAAACTGATTGGACTGTGTTCTTCGAATACAGATAGTACCCTAAGGGCCTCAGCCATCACTTCTCTCCCGGTTCCATCACCGGGTAAGACGGAGAGACGGTAGGTCGACATTGAGTTGCGCCAACTGTTCATCATTCATCAATACAACCCATCTAATCCTTCGGCCTAGAAAGGTGCTAGGCACTATGGTAGATGCGATACTTGATAGACGGCCAACAAGAACATACCACCCATGGAACGTCCGGGGGAAGACGGGAGGGAATCTCCGCGCATCGATGTCAATAGTTTACCAGACTCTGTTGTACGATTGTGGGAGACTATGCTTCGCTTAGACCCAAATTGGAAATTAACAGATTGGTTAGATGAGAGAGCCAATGAGGAAATGGAACTAGTGGAATCTCATCTGGGCCGGGAGAAAATGCGGCTTGAACAAAGATTGCACAGGATTGAGACTCTGGTTAAGAAACTCAAGAGACAACGTGAAGTTACAAATCAGTCTTTGATGAATGACCCGCTTCAAAAGAATCTCTTCGATGTATTCGATGGGAAATCTGAGAAGAATGAAAGGGTGCTGAATTCGGAGCCGCTTGAAGCAGATATGCCTGCCGTCGCGATGGGAATCATGGGAGACAGTGATGATCCTATTCTTGCAATTGTTGCAGAACATGTTTTGAGCACTATTGAAATTGCAAATTTAGAGAAGGCTGAACCAGTGCATTTTGACCAATTAATCACTACACTGGGCTCCATTGGGATCTCAGTTGAGGAAATAGATGAGGCCGTTGGTTTTCTTCTTCAGTGCGACGCTATAGTTGAACTTGAGCAGGACATTTTTGGTCTCAATTAGCCCTGTTTTTTGCCATTATAGGAGGTTGAGAGCAACCGTTCCCTTCAAAGAAGGAACCCCTGTCGCACAGCCCGTCGATATCATGGTTAGCGACGCATCGGGATGGTATGCACGACTGGATAGGTCGTGTGAGGATCGAATTGAACAATTGAATTGTTGGTTGGAGGCCTGGGAAGAATCGATTAGGCATAATATTCCAATAGCAGCTACTATGCCAAATGACTGGCCTACTCTTCCAGCGGGTCTACTATCTAATCCAAGTGCTGTGCTTGATCATATGCTTGCGCGCTACGATGCTGAGAATGATGGCCGATCACCAAGAGGAGCTTATGCTACTCCTGCCCGATTTGCTGACGCTATGTTGGCTGATGAATTAGGGAGTAGAGGCGATGGCGAAAATGCGCCAATGCCAACTAACATCTCATTGGCAGCACTACCACCGGGCTTCCGCGCTTTCGCTGCACAAATAAATGAGGCTAACAACGAAGAAGGAGATGAGGAAGAGGATGAGGATGTCCTCAACAACCGAAAGACACTTTCTGGAATTCCACTTCCATTTGCTGATCCAGCAGTAGGTGCCGGACTATTCCCTGAGCGGCTCCTAAAGGTGCATTCAGAACGGGCAGATGGTTTAGGGCACGTGAAAATAAAGGAAGATACTTTACGACTTTTGAACAATCTTCAACTCCTAGATATTTCTGAAATCGCAGTTCGCTGTACTCGTCGAAGACTTCTACTTGTATTAGCTAAATCCGGCCTTGTAGAACTTGATGGCCCTGGAGATCATACTAGGATTGGAAGAAAAGAGGCAGAGGAAATATTGGAGTCTTGTGTTCGACAAGGTGACGCATTGCGGGGCAGTTGGCCTTGGGATGAAAGTCCACGACTACTGATTTGTAACCCACCGTGGTTGAGAATAAAGGATAGATTCCGTGGGCACGAAGATGGAAGTAGGTTGCGCAAAGAACTCTCTCGGGAATTACGCAGTATTACTGAAAAAGATGGGCGATTGAGATTTAGCACCCTTCTTGGAAACGTCAACCTCTACCGCCTATTCCTAGAACGATCTTTGCAATTAGTTGAGGAGGGGGGTCGTGTTCGCATGATTGTTCCAGATTCGCTGATGAGGGAAAAAAGCAGTATCCCACTTCGTAAACTAATTGTTGAGCAGAATGGTTGGGAGTCTGCTTGGTCATTCCCTGAGAATCAGAAAGTATTCCCTGGTGTATCTCAAGGTGTTTTGGTCATTGGAGTCACTGTTGGTGGAGATACGAATACACTCATTAGTTACGGGCCACTTGAAAATGGTGATGTATCTGCTGATGGTGGGATTTCTCCAAAGGCTCCAAAATTAGAACTTGAAAGAAGTAGTTGGTCTGTATGGACTGATATGAATTGGGCTGTACCTCGTATGCCTCGTGCTGAACATGAGCGCCGTAAGGTGCTAAATGCTATCAGCAACTTAGCTGATTTACCGCGACTCTCAGAAGAGTACAATTGGCTAAATCCGGGTGGAGACCCAATACGTGTTCGTGTAGGGGAAATTGATCAAACCACTTGGTCAGAAAATATTCGTGATTGGAATCCGCGTTCACGAGGAACTCCATTCATTCGAGGAATACATTTCAAACTTGAAGGAAATAATGTCACAATTAATCACCCTGGTTATAATTCCTCCATAAAAAGAGAAGCAATTGAACGATCTCAGGCAATGTGGAAAGGTCCAATCGGACCGAAGGGCGTTAGTAGAATTGCCTGCCAAGCTATTGTCAATGCACAACAAGACCGCCGCTTGCGCTGGGTTGTTGTTCCTCCTGACTGCGTTCTGGGCAACTCGGTCAACTTCCTTGAATTACCAGAAGGCGTACTAGATACCTTAGCTGAGCAACATGGTACTGTAGATCAAGGACTACTTTGGTTGGCAGAACACCTCAACTCAGATGCATTGGACTTGTGGTCAAGAGCTTGGGCTGCTAACAATAATGTGAATAATTATGAAATTGAAAACTTACCATTCCCTCCACCTCTCAGTGTCGCCACCGTTTCGGTTTAAGGTAGTGAAGCGGAAAAACATAGTTCGGAGTCAGGAAATTGGTTTCCGGCGAACGGTGTGAGTGACGCGTTTTGACCAAATTGATTATTACGGCCGTATGCCGTACGCAAGGCGTACCATCGCGTGTAGCATTACGGTCAGAGGTGATAATATCGGAATCCATCCAAAAATCGGCATTACTGGCTTACCTAGATCGGGTAAGTCTGCGGTTCTACAGAAAGTAGTCGATATGGTTACTGAAGAACGGGAACGGGAGTTGCGTTCACGTAGTGGTGATGGAACTGGAAAACGCATAGTTGGAGGAATGAAAACCCGCACGATACTAGAAGATGGGCAACGTGTTGGTTTTGAGTGTGTAGATATAATTACGGGTGAAAGTGCAGTAATGGCACATCGCGATATAGATAGTAGAACACGAATCCTTGGTTTTGGCATTGCCCCTGAAGCTCTTGATGAAATTGGAGTTGAAGCTATTAGCAGAGCAACCGATGAATGTGAAATTCTTGTAATTGATGAAATCGGCAAATATTCTGTTGAAAGCGAGGCTTTTGTCAAAGCTGTTCGTGAAGGTCTTGATGAAGATATGCCGACAATTCTTACTCTACACAAAAAGAGCCGGCATCCTCTTTTGCAAGACATTAGGAGACGAGATGATGCTCGAATTCTTGAGGTGACACCGGTTAATCGCGCTCTATTACCATACAAAATTCATAAATTAGTTAGAGAAACCTTCTGAATGCTCCCTCTCCGAGAGTTTCATGCATTACCCCCCACTCACGAGAGGCATGGAGGCTCCGGCCGCTCGTTTGGAACGTGTTTTGATTGGTGTAACCATCACAATATTGTTTCTAACAGCTCTCGCATTGGGAGAAGGGCGATTTGAAATCCTAGGTTGTGAAGGGGATGTATGTGCATCAGCAAGCGACAGGGCACTCATAATTCCCGCAATAGCCATACTCTGTTTAGTGGTACTAATTATTCTGAAAATCTCAAAAAATAAGAGCCATGGTGATGCACCATTAGACCGTTGGTTCAGTAGAGAAGAAGAATCGGTTATGCGAGAAAGACTCGAGGTGGAACGCTTTGAGTCGGCTGATGAAGGCCTTGGTGGGAGATGGGCTGAATTAGAAAGAAAAGGCCTTGAAGAGCGCTATGGAGAAGAAGAGTGAGGCATAGAAAACTTCACCCCTCTCCTAATGCTCGCCGCCCCGATAACATGAGTGAAGTGCCGACGAACCTGCTGTATACAGCTGAACACGAGTGGATTCGAATTGAAGGAAATGAAGTAGTTGTTGGTGTTACTGATTTTGCTCAAGATGCGCTTACTGATGTAGTGTGGGTCGAACTTCCAGAAGTTGGTTCTAATGTATCTGAAATGGAATCATGTGGAAGTGTTGAGTCGGTAAAATCGGTTAGTGAAATATTTGCCCCTATCGCTGGAGAAATTCTTGAAGCGAACGAAAGCCTAGAGGATGCTCCAGAACAAATTAATCAAGATCCATACGGTTCTGGTTGGATTTGGCGTATGTCAATAGGCGATGCGTCTCAAGTGGATGGGTTATTGGATGCCGCCGCATACAACGCCCAACTTGGTGAGTGATGATGAACAAAACACTCCACATCTATGTGGACGGTTCCTGTGAAGAGAATCGTAATGTAACCGCTGCAACACCTGCAGGCTGGGGTTTTGCTGTAGTGAGAGGTGATTCCGGACTCGGCCGTGGGCGTGGAGAAATAATACATGAATCAAGTGGGCCGGTAATCACCGACTCAGACGTATCTGGTTTCCTAGGTGCCGAAGTTGGCTCAAATAATACGGCTGAGCTAAGTGCAATCGCTCATGCATTGCGTTGGATACTAGAATCGGGTGGAGAAAATGGAATTGTTCTTCGGGCCGATTCGCAATACGCATTGAATATTGCATCGGGAAATTGGAAAGCAAAGAAGAACAAAGCATTAGCACAGCGAATTCAGGCCTTATGGAATGAAGTATCTACTCTTTGTCAATTAAGTGGGGAACACGTTAGGGCACACAGAGGGCATCGATGGAATGAGAGGGCGGATCATCTGGCTTTCAGAGCGATGTCTGGTGAAGACCCGCTTCCACTTCAATTTTGGAAACCGGGTAATCGCTAATCGGCTAGAGGGCCTGTGCTAAGCATCACATAGATTCCTGATAAGGAAATCAACAAACCAACTAACATTAACACTAATCCTGTTGGGTTTGGAAGATACTCTTGCAAAGGATTACCAGAAGCCCATGCTAGAGCTATGGTGGCTATGCCAAGAGCGAAAACTTTGGGAGAAGATTCCTTTGGAGTTTGCCATTGGTCTAACCAAGGAATCAGTCCTTTGCGCTTGAATGTTAACCTATACCAGGCCACATACCACATGCACAAACCTGTGACTCCGATTATGCCAATTGTGAAGGAAGATGAATCCCAGGGGCCCGCCGGTGCATATCCAATGACTAAGGCATCAAGGATGAGTAACGCACCGACTATTGCATGGATAGATGCATCCGGCGCCTTGTCTGCCATGTACTCCCGAGGACTCTATACTGCTTGAAAGCGCCGCAGAAGTGATGCGCAATAACCCACTCGGATGGAGCGAGGGGACATCTGTGTCGGTTGATTTTGATGATGTGCGGGCGGCGGCGGCTAGAATAGAAGGAATTGTTGCACATACTCCAATCCTTACTTCTCTGGCCTTAGATTCACTTGCTGGCCGACGTCTCTTCTTCAAGTGTGAGAATTTGCAGCACGTTGGAGCGTTCAAATTCAGAGGAGCTAGTAATGCATTAGCAATCCTGGGAGATCAGGCAAAGGATGGAATTTGTACTCATAGTAGTGGAAACCATGCTCAAGCAGTAGCCTTGGCGGCCAAACAAAGAGGAGTTCCCGCATACATCGTAATGCCATCGACTGCTCCGCGCGTCAAGGTCGATGGAGTTCGCAGTCATGGAGCGGAGATTACTTTCTGCGAGCCAACTCTAGAAGCCCGAGAA
>DUIL01000062.1:12504-13452 GCA_013330385.1 Candidatus Thalassarchaeaceae archaeon | reverse complement strand
GGGCTTTCAGTGGGCCCTTTCAGACGCTACCGATGCGATTGGTTAGTTACCAACCCAATCCGCGTCCTTACGTTCAAGGAAGGCTTGCACTCCAATTTCTTTATCTGCGGTATCGAATAAAGCAACGAATTCTGAGCGCTCGGCCAGAATTCCCTCAGACATAGGAAGATCGAGAGCCGCCCGTACGGCCCGCTTTGCAACTTTGATTGTGTAAGGGGATTTCCTAGCAATATTTTCAGCCATTTTCATTACACAGCCTTCGAGTTCCTCAGGTTCACAAACCTCGTTGACAAGTCCAAGTCGTAAGGCCTCATCAGCACCCATCATATCGCCAGTCATGACCATTTCCATAGCCTTGCCATAACCTAGAATATTTGTAAGCCGTTGAGTGCCTCCACCTCCTGGAATTAGGCCCAAATTAATCTCAGGCGTTCCAAACTTAGCACGAGTGCTGGCAATACGAATATCACAGGAGAGGGCCAATTCGGTTCCACCTCCAAGAGCAAATCCATCTACCATTGCAATAGTTGGTTTAGATAGGTTCCAAACCTTTTCCCAAGCATTATTTTCAAAAAAAGACCGGACATCATCCGAATTCTTACCCGCGAACTCAGAAATATCAGCTCCTGCAGCAAATGCAGCGGGTTTCTGCCTCTTTCCTTCTACTGCTGGAGGAGGTGAGGCACCGCGTATTACAATCACACGAACATCATCATTCGCCTCAGCATCACTACAAGCCTGTTTCAGGGCAGTATGTGAGTCTGCATTCAGAGCATTCAATTTTTCAGGACGGTTCAAGGTCCAGACGGAAATCATAGCACCATCGGGGCTAGCACCCACAATTGGGACATTATCGACTAGTAGAACCTCATCACTCATGATGTGCCCAATGGGAGGTTCCGCTTGAATATATCACAACGGGGGTGGTGGAGGTGGCATACCTGGAGG
>DUIL01000062.1:5571-12176 GCA_013330385.1 Candidatus Thalassarchaeaceae archaeon | reverse complement strand
GAGGTGGCATACCTGGAGGACCTGACGGAGGTGGCATACTAGGGAGCCCAGGGGGTGGTAAATCAGGTAATTCTGGTGCAACTTCTTCTACTCCTTTCTCAGGAACATTAAGCGGCATTCTGATTTTTAGGATACGATTACCATCTATCCTAACATATGATACGCCAAGAGGGACTGAATCGTCTGGTTTTTCAGGCTCATCAATTACTTCTAATCCATGATCAGGTCTAGAGAGTATGGCACCAAGGTCTTCTCCATCTTCTAATTCAGTCCACATTCTGACTTTTGCAGCTCGCCTTTCTGCTAGTTCCATCCTTCGACGGCGCTGAATACGGTCTCTAATTTCGGCTCTCTTCTCCCGGCGTTCGACAACATAGGATTCTACTTCGGCTTCCATTTCTGATTGTGCATCACTATCTATTACCAGACGTTGAGCAATATTGACTCCATCTCCTTGGGATGATTGTGCCCCTAGAGACATAGGTGGCATGGGTGGCAGAGGTGCTGCAGAATCAATTGCAGGTGAAGGTGGTGCCATCCCCATAGGTGGTGGCATTGGCATAGGCGGTGCTGGCATTACAGGTTCAGCAACCCTTCCTCTGCTTCGTCTGATTTTGTCTTCTTTCTGTTTACTAATCCCTTCCACTTCGATTACAGGAGTGGGCAATTCCTCGATTTCCTCAATTGGCTCAATTGATACTTTAGGAATTACAGGAGGTGCGGCAAGTGGCTTTCGTCCTGAATAGACAAAGATGGCCAAGAATCCCAATAGAACTGAACCTGAAGCAATTCTAAGACCGAGTTCCATCGTGCCTTGCAGGATAAGATATAGTGGCGTTCCAGCCAATAATAAAACCGCTAAGAATAGCCGAGTGTACGATACCATCCTTCTCTCCCCTACTTGCACCACTGTGTCGTCTCACTTCACTTTGACGGCCCGCCGAGAGCACTAGAAAGGGCTTTCATTGCCGCACCACGATGTGAAATTGATGATTTTGCACTTGATTCCATCTCAGCAAAGGTGCGCCCGTCTCCTTCCTCTGGAATGAAAATGGGGTCATATCCGAAACCATTCTCACCACGTTTCTCATCAGAGAATTTGCCTTTACAGACTCCAATTGTTTTCCAATTATTATTTCCATCAGATAATATGACTACTGCGCGGTATTCTCCACCTTTGTTTTTTGATTTAGAAATACGATTTAGTACACCATCTAGTCCTATTTTTTCTTCGACATCTGCTGAATTAGCCCCCGGCCATCCCTCGAAGGCATATGTGAAAACCCCTGAATCTTCGACTAATACAGCGGCCCCCTCGAATTCCGTTCCTTCGATTAAGGTAAGTGCTTGTTCAATTTTTGATTCAGTTACTGCTTCAAGCCCTAGTTCCTTTGGCTCGTTAAAAACAGGTCTTTTTCCATCAATAACTAGACCTTCAACTGTATGCCCCAGGGGTCCAAGAATTTGCGCTGCCTCGGTGATTTTATTTTTGTTACTCGTGGCGAACAGAATTCTCATTCATTCACCTCATGCATGATATCTTACTCTTCCACGAATCGCCTCAAAGCGTTCTATGACTTCATCTGAAGAGGGCTCAATTCCTGAATCTGCTAAACAATAACCCTCAATCATCGCTTCTACTGAATTATTTATTGTATGATGGCTAGCTGTTAGACATTCGTTAACAACTTGTAAATCTAGGCCCAAGTTTTCAATCTCAGGATTTATCTTTGAGAGCCCAAAGTCAATTAGATACATTTTCTTCTCACTATCGAACATCACATTATGTGTTGTTAAATCTCCATGTGAGAAACCTGCTTCATGTAATTGGCGAATAATTGAACCAAAGAGTTTGATTTCATTAATGCCTGCTGCTCCATCTTGTAAAGCATCGTATAGTGGTCTACCTTCAATCCTAGATAGAAGCATCCACCCTTGATCTATATCAACATCAAGAAGGGCAGGCGCGGGGAAGTTATTTGCTTGTAATTTAGTCAGAACTCGAGCTTCAACACTGAGTCTTTGTCGAGTTAATCTTCTATCAAGTGAAGGGTGCCTATAGGAGCGTGGTTCACGCATTTTTAGTACAGCACGAATGCCCAACCATGAGCCTGAGAAGATTATTGCTTCTGCACCCTTATGTAGGATATTCTCTTCAATCCACATAGGGATCGATGTTCTATCCATGCCCTCCGCACATGAGATGACTTGAAAGCGGTTGCACCTGAGGGACTAGTGAATTGAAATGAGTATGCAGATGCCAGAGGCTCCTCTGCCTAGTGGTTTAATTGCCCCCAAAATCTACTCAAAAGAGGAGATTGATATTGAGGCTTTAAGACTACAGAAGGCAATAAATCAAGTTGGTTTGTGGAACCTTGAAACTTGTAGAACAATTGCCCCCCTAACTCTTGAAATTAATGAACTTAAACACGAAAAAGATGTATTTCTCATTGCTCATTCATATCAGACTCCTGATATCGTCTATGGAGTTGCTGACTCAGTATCGGATAGTTATTCACTTTCAAAAGCGGCTCGTGATGCGCCACAAAATACAATATTATTCTCTAGTGTTCGGTTTATGGCAGAAACTGCCAAAATAGTCAGCCCTCATAAAACCGTGATTCATCCATCTCCAGAAGCAGGTTGTTCACTGAGTGACAGTATAACTGCAGAGGATGTGAGAAAGTTGAAACAAAAGTATCCAGGCGTACCAGTCGCTTGTTACATCAATACTAGTGCAGAAGTCAAGGCAGAAGTGGATGTGTGTGTTACTAGTAGTAATTTCTTGAAAATATGTGATGAATTACCGGGCGATCGAATTATTTTCGTGCCTGATCGCCTGATGGGGAAGCATCTGACAGAGCACCTAGCCGGTCGTAAGGAAGTAATCAATTATGACGGAGAGTGTTATGTTCATGCCACATTCACCGGTGAAAAAATACGTTCTTGGAGGGAAAGATCTTCTATTCAGGGAATTGATTTGAAAGTACTAAGCCACCCTGAATGCGATGCCGATGTTTTGGCTGAGAGTGATGTAGTTGGTAGTAGTGAGAAACTGATGAATGAGGCATTGAGGCTTAGTGAAGAAGGCAAACCAGACATCATGCTGATTACAGAATGTGGGACGGCAGATAGAGTTAGAGCCGAGTCTGAGAGTGAAGTCAATTTGATTGGAACTTGTGTAATGTGTCGATACATGAAAATGACACAATTAGAAGATATTCTACAATCTCTAAGAAACCCCCGTCCTGAACAGATAATTGAGTTAGATTCTAAAGTCATTCAAAAGGCTCAATACAGCCTTAATGAGATGTTCCGTCTTGCCGAGTGAATATTGAAGTCAATACGATTTATTATCTAGATTTTTTATTTTCTAGAGCCGATTGGAAGGCTAAGAGAACCATTAGTGGTATGATAATTACAATTGCAGATTGTAGTACCACTGATGAATATGGTTCAAATGTCTCTTCAAGTGCAAATAGGTGAATATTGACTTCACCATCTTCATCTTCTTGCAAGTATGCTACTGCAGAATTCAGTACTTGTGGTTGAGATTGATCTATATCTTCGTCAATTGTCAATTGCTTAGTTCGATTTTCTGCAATATCATGCAGAAACACGTCACGTGCAGTAAGTTGATCTTCCTCATCCTGAGTTGGGTCAAATCTTGGTATTTGTAGGAAGGCCACTTTTCCATGAGCTAGACTAACCGAAGAAGATGGCCAAACCGAGTCGGATAGTATCAATTGATCTCCACTTATTGTGTCTATGAGAACAGTACGATTCAATGGACCTATGTCGACTACTGCAGCTATCCAACGCGAATCAAATTCTAATTCCACAATTGTTGAGTTTGTGTAATTAACAGGTATTTCGAAAGTATCCTCAAGATGCTCGTCAGTAATCTCATCCGCTATGACATTAACATTTATGCTAAGAGAAAATTGCGAGTCAATTGTGAATATTTCAACAATTGGGCCTGATTCTGAAGATCTACCAGTAGCAATAAACGAGCCGGAAGAAGAACAGATACTGTATGGTCCATCTGGAACTTCTATAGTTACAAATCCTTCTTCCGAACGAAATAGAATTTCATTAGTATGAACAATGCCTATCAAAACCTCTCCTCCAATATCTTCCGTGATGAATACATCTACAATTTCCTCTGCCGAGTATTGACTATACTTTGGTGTGATTAATTGACTAATACTATCCAAACTGAATAAATCGACTCTAGAATCAGTGAATAAAACAAAATTAGATTCTGTAACTATTACTTTTGGAGCAACGGACCAAGGCGAACCTCCTACTTCTGAGCGCACTTGAGTTGAAGCATTCCAAGCAAATACCTCAATAATTCCCTCTGGGCTTTCTTCTATTCCAATTAACCAACCTCCTGTTCCGGCAGCAGTAGTTGGTGACTCTACGCCTTGTACAGGAAAATCTTGATGTGTAGCATCCCAGAGAAGAACTGTTCCAGTTCCCATCAAGACAGCAATAATTACAGCTCCAGTTTGCTTACTTGAGGGCTTACGAAATGGTTTGATTACTTTCTTGATTGATAATAATAATTTCTTTATCCAACCCCTTGGGTCTTCTAGTAGTCGAGCAAATCTTCGTGTGAATAGGCGTTCATCAGCAAATTTCCAAATGGTTTCATGTGTTCTTTCTGTTATTTTTACCGCTATACTTGCAACTAGTATACCACCAATAATATCTAGAATCCAATGAATACCAAGATAGATAATTGTGAATCCAGTCAACCAAATGTAGATCACTAGTGCAAATCTAAAACGATACCAACGGTTATCTTCGTCCCATCTTAGGTATGTTAGCCATACTGCAAAAGGAAGACCAATATGGAGACTAGGCATTCCGTTTGTAAATGGATCAATTCTAGTGAACCAATTATGGACGACCGGATCTAAAGTGTAAGCAATAGTCTCCATTTCAGGTATGTAGTCGCCGGTTACGCGGACATTGAAGAAAAGGTAGAATGGTACTGCTAGGACATATACCCAGAACATAGATAGTGAAACACGGTCGGCCATGTGCCTATCATCAAAGTAAATTGGGTATACGAAAGATGCGAATGTTGCAGTCATGAATCCCATTACATAGAAATGAGTTAAGGGCCAAGCGAGAAGTTCATTCTGGAACGCATTTTGAGTCCAAAGAACAATGTCTCCCTCTATTGCATAAACATAGGGGGTCATGTCTAATTGCGTATTTGCCATTAATATTCGATCTAATTGGTCTAACAAATCTTTCCATAGATATACGGAGAAAACAACAAACATATGAGCCCAATAACGTCGAAACATATCGATGAATCCAGAGATTCTTATTTTCGCCCAAGGGGGTTTCATTACTGGCATCAGAGCTAGTGAAAGAAGTATGGCTCCCATCAGCCAAGTGATGTAGATTCCCGAGCTAGCGGCCATGTTCCTCGTAACTACGGGGTCAATACTGCATCAAGAAGTCGACCCCATTAACAGAAGACAAGATGTGAAATGAAAAACATCTGATTCTATGAGATTTTGACAGATGGACTGCTGCTGTTCTCTAGTTCTGCTAGGACATTTCTAACTACAATGTCGAAGGCCTCAGCAGTCGCCCCATCCGGTTCTGCTATGATTCGATGTACACCATCATCACCGCCACGAACTATACCGGGGTCAAATGGAAGGGCTCCAAGGAATGGGACTTCAAGTTCAGTGGCTGCGGAGGCGCCACCACCTGATTTGAATACATCCAAAGTGACCATCCAGTCTCCATTTTCATCAGTTTGAGATTCTATTGGCGTTCCTTTCGGTCCGATGATACTAACAGTAGTATTTGGTTCAGCAGTTCCTCGAATTGTGTATCCGCTCATGTTTTCCACAACTCCTAAACATGGCAATGAAATTGTTTTAGCGAAGTTGATAGATTTTCGAGAATCCAGTAAAGCAACCTCTTGTGGAGTTGTTACAATTACTACTCCATCAATTCCAGGAAGACTCTGGGAGACTGTCAATGGTTCGTCACTAGTACCTGGTGGAAAATCAATGATTAGAGCATCAAGCTCACCCCAAGCGACATCTCCTATGAATTGCTGAATAGCTCCCAATTTTATAGGACCTCGCCAGATAACTGGTTTATCAGGATCCTCGATTAGGAAAGCCATTGAAATTACTTTGACACCATGTGGTCCAATAACTGGGAAAATCTGCCCATCCTCAACATGGAGATCAGCATTCTCAACTCCGAGCATTTTTGGCACATTCGGACCTGTAATATCTATGTCCATTAATCCAACTTTCTTTCCTTGACGTGCTAGAGACAAAGCTAGACCCACTGATACAGTAGATTTCCCAACCCCTCCTTTCCCTGAAAGAACCATTATCTTGTGTTTGATTTCCTTATCCAATTGACTCATGCGCATCTTACGTCTCATTTGGGCATAGGCTTGTTCCATCTGTGCCTTCTGCTCAGTTGAAGCATCTTCTCCTTCAACTGGTTGTTGAGGTTCAGTGCCGCCTGAATGATGAGAGATTGGGGAATCCGACATTGTTTCTAGACGCGAGGCGAGGCGTACTTCAAGACTACTCTGTGATGAATTGAGT
>DUIL01000062.1:0-5221 GCA_013330385.1 Candidatus Thalassarchaeaceae archaeon | reverse complement strand
GTGATTGGTTCAAGTAACCCCTGCTTCTTCACGTTACATGCGCCTGTTGTTCGTATGTGTCGGTAATACATGCCGTAGTCAGATGGCCGAGGCAATTGCACGTCATATGGGACATCATTCTGCCTCTGCAGGAACACATCCAGGATATACCGTAGCAGAGAATTCTTTAGTTGTCCTCAAAGAGATTGACGTAGACACATATGGCTTGAATCCGAAGTCTATCGACGAGGTTGATACAGAGGGCTGGGACCTGATTATCAGCATGGGTTGTGGCGTTCATTGTCCAATGTTGCCAATTGCTGAGGATTGGGGTCTAGAAGATCCAGTAGGTGGATCAATCGAAGTATACCGACATACTCGAGACACCATCATTGAGAATCTCAAAAGGCTCTCAGTATAGTCGACCGACGCTTAGAAAAACGATTTGCTCTTCGCGAGTCCTACACGAGTGTAGTGTAGTGGTTATCACCGGGCGTTGCCAACGCCTGAACCCGGGTTCAAATCCCGGCACTCGTACCAATATCGAATCATGAATTATTGTCGATAGTCGTCAATTTGCTCTTGGGTCCAACCAGCATTAAGTAGTTCATCATCAGTGTACTGAGTATTTGTTGTGGATGTAGAAAAGTGATGTGTTTGATCTTGAGCAATACCTGTCATTTTCTTCGGTGAACTCCTTGTTGCTACAAAGTATCCTCCTGCCGCTAAACCGATTAAGATTAACACAACAAGTAATGCAACTATCATGTCACCCGTAGTTTGCCAAATAGCGAATGTAGGGAATACATCACTATTGTCACCAACTCCATCTCCATCTGAGTCTTGCCATTCTAAGGGGTCTAGAGGGAACTTATCGAATCCATCTGCCCAACTATCATCATCTGTGTCGCGCTTTAGTGGGTCTGTGCCGAGATTCATTTCCTCGATGTCAGATAATCCATCGCCATCATCATCAGTGTCGGAGTTATCTCCAATTCCATCTAAGTCCGTATCAATATATTCCAGTGGGTCGTTAGGAAATGCATCATCATCATTGATTACACCATCTCCATCTAAATCCGGGTCCATTGAATCGCAAATTCCATCATCATCAGTATCAGTAGGTGTAATAGTCAAATCAAGTGGATCTCCATCACAGGTATTTTCTGAAAGATCTGACCAAGTGTCTCCATCATCATCCGTATCTGCATTATTGCCAATTCCATCTCCATCTGTGTCAAACCACTCGTTAGAATCACGCGGGAAGGCATCAACAGTATCAGACCATAAATCTCCATCATCATCCGTATCGACAGCGTCACAAAGTGAATCTTCATCAAGGTCTTCTGGCTGACTTGAAGAGTCTAAGGAGTCGGTTCCACAATCCCCTTCTTTCAGATCTGTCCACCCATCATTGTCATCATCAGGATCTGCATTGTTACCCTGGCCATCTGCATCAGAATCCATCCATTCCGTTGGGTCTAGAGGGAATGTGTCTAAGTTATCATTCCAACCATCATCGTCATCGTCAGAATCTAATGAGTCACATTGGCCATCAAGGTCAGTGTCAAGTGGTTGTGAGAATCCACTCAAATGGTCCGAGCCGCAATCTTGTTCGTAGATATCTGAATGACCATCGTTGTCGTCATCTAAATCTGCATTATCGCCAACTCCGTCGGCATCATTGTCGTTCCATTCACTAGAATCGAATGGAAATTCATCAATAATATCGTTCCATCCATCATTATCATCATCTGAATCGCGCCCATCGCACTCTCCGTCTGCATCATAGTCTTCTGGTACAGAATCAGAATCAAATTGATTGGTGCCACACTGGTACTCTGTTACGTCATCCCAACTGTCATTATCATCATCAGGATCTGCATTATCCCCTATGCCATCCGAATCAAAATCAGTACATTCAGAGGCATCATTAGGAAATGCATCTTCTTCATCCGGACACCCATCACCATCTGCATCAGCAATTACTCCAGCTTGATGATTCCACATCATCATAGAGATTAGGTCCGTAGCATTCTCAGCATCGAGGTAAATACCGGCAAGTCCCCCCCACTCAGAATACAACTGTAAACCGACTAATTCGTTCTGCCCATCAGTGACATTACGCACTTCTACTTGCAGAACACTCAAGGTTGTGGGTGAAGAGCCGCTTGAATCAGCCTCGTTATAACCTTCAAATTGCATAGATAACTCTTGTAATCCCTCGAAACTGATATCCTCAAACCAGTGTTCTGAACCTGAATCTTCCGTTCTACTACCATTGTCTGCTAAGTCTACGTAGGTCCATTCCTCCCAATTCTCAGAGGTTTCGGTAAAAGAAGTTCCAACAGTCATGCTAGTGGGAGAACCAGTCTCCCACCATTCAGCCGTAGTATTCTCCCATATTTGTCCAGCTTCATCATCACCCCAACTCCCCATGTCAAAGTAATAATCCTCATAATACAGATTTTCCATATCTCTCCAATCATCTCCAATTGCTCTTCTAACAGTAACATCTACCTCGTAGTCACTCTCTAAAGAAATTCCGTAGGCGTCCGCGTATGCTGTGAAATGCAACCCTTCTCGGAATTCTCTAACATGACATTGGCCACTAAAATTACCAATATTACAGGATTCATCAGGCTGATACCAATATCCCATGTCACTACGATAGGAGTGAATTACAACACGATTCCAGAATCCTCCACTTTCGACTTGATTTTTGAAAAGAATACTATATTCTTCTGAATCAAGTTCGGAATAATCACCATCTAAGTGTGTCCATGACATGTCTACTGTGATGCTTTTTGTCACCGATTTCTCTTCTGCAACTACCATCATTGGAGTTAGTATAGCCGTCAAAGCGAGGGCGGTCATCAACACCGAGAGTGTACGTTTCATGTTATTCGAGTAGAGCCCCTAACTATGGAGGTTGGCCCGGCAGAATAATATCAAGTCACTCAAAATCTGAGTTTCTCATAGTTACAACTAGAGCCGTAGCCCCCACTGCAAGAAGAATGAGAAGTGCAACGAGAACTATTGATGTTGCATGTTCAGATATCCAATTCGATCCAGAACCTCCTCCACCTGTTTCTTCAATTAATTCTATGCTGTGAATTTGTTCATTATCAGGAGTCATGGATTGATAAACATCGGCTGTTCTAATTAGATAATTCATATCTCCAACTGTGAGAGTGGAGCGCAATTCAATTTCTAGACTGAAAATCCCATCATTTGCCTCCTTATCCACTCCTTGTCCATTATCAGAAAGCGTCAACCATGTCTCTGATTTTCCTATAGGAGCTAATCTTCCAATCTTTACTTGTGCCGAAGAAACGCCATCCGGGTCCTCTATTGAAACTTCAATCACATACTTTGTAGTCCCTTCTTTGGGTATTTCTAGAGCAGAAACCCATTCTCCAGATTCAGTGAATGATACGTTAGTTATCGAAGGAGCTTCATTTAGCACGATCAGTGAAGCACCATCCGTAACGAGAGCCCCGCCTCCTACTGAATCAGTGACTTGTAATGGAATACTCCTTTGACCAGGAGAAAGAGAATCTGGAACCGTAAATTCTCCAACCCATCTGTCAATATCGGCTTGGAATGCAAGTGGAGTTAGTTCACCTCCAGCGCTTAGCAAATCAATTGCTACAGATTCAACACCATGTCCATCTTCAGCTTTGATACTAACTTGAACTGTATCGCCCCGGTACACAATGTTAGGGGTAAATACACGCGAAGTAACTCTCGGAGCAGCATTGCTCACTTCAAGTTCAACAGAAGTATCTACATCTGTCCATAGGTCATCCATTTTCACAGATACATTTTCTATTCCAAATTCTAGTCCTGGATGTTGAATAATAGCAGTCCAAACAGAATCTCGAATTACTGTATCTCCATTCAAGCCGATATCAGATAGGGTGACGATACCTAAGCCAAACACCGACAAATCTACTGCTACACCTACTACGTCCGTGTCAACGTCCTCAACTACAACTTCTAGATGTGCAATGCCGCCTTCTGTGTAAAGAACTCCTTCTCTGAAACCTATGCTGAGAAGAGCAGGAGGTGTATTTTCATCAGCAGTAATTATCGATGGGTATAGGATTCTCTCAAGAGTTTGATGCTCAATGACTTGAACATCATTCGAAGAGTTGTTACCTTGAATTGGAATTCCTATATCAATAACTCTGAATGCTTCATGTAGAAGACCTGCTAATAATCCCTCATTAATCACAGTTCCACTTGCTGAAAAATTCTCATCATTAGACACACTAACCCATTGAGCTAATTCGACTTCATGTCCATCAACTATCCCCATTGTGATGCCTACAATAGAAATTACTGAATCTGCTCCTTCTCGCTGAGTGGGAAACATATCTCCGAGTTGCAGTTTATCTGGTACAACTCCAGTTTCTCTGAAACCAGTGATATTCATGTCACCATCATAACTTGGTCTAACGGGTTCTTGTTCAATTGGAGAGTTCTCTGGGTACTCATTAGTTGTGTTACCATTTTCTTCCACATACATGTATCGAATAGTACGATTGCTCCAATCAATTTGAGGAACTGTGTATTCAAAAGTCAGATTATGTTCAGCCTGAATTTCTTCACCAATAGGTCCTATTGGTGTACCTGAAATATTCAGCCAAAATTCATTTCGCATTACATCTACTTCGTATCTTGTTCCATCTTCATTATCTTCAGTGGTTGAATCTTCTATCAATCGCACTAGCCCAAATGAACCCGAGGCAGTTCCAGTATATTCTCCATCAACAATGAGGCGATCTTCAACTACCTCTCCCCCCAATTGTTCGATATGAATGTCCGCAACAGTTCCATTAACCTGAACTTGGAATTGCTGGTCCTCGATTAGAAATCCAAAATCTCCAGATCCCTTGATTTTCAGGGCTTGTTCTTCACGAACTCCATCTAACCATTTCTCACGTGTTTTGAACTCGTCCAATTCAAAGGTGAAGGTATCTGTTGCTGTTTGTATTCGAATATTCATATCCGCTTCAATCTGAGTGTCCGATAGACGGCGTAAACCACCCTCGTCCCATGTTTCGATATAGAAAACAGAGAGAGTTCCAAAGGCCCCTGTCGAACTGTTATTTGAGCCACCATTGAAAGAAACCTCTCCATTTGCTTCTAATCGTAGCCTCTCGGTTAGAACACCATTTTCCCAATCACGTAGTATGTATGCGTCGTATACATTAGCTTCTACACTGAGATTATT
>DUIL01000007.1:3158-4778 GCA_013330385.1 Candidatus Thalassarchaeaceae archaeon | reverse complement strand
ACACATATGTGAGTGATTTAGATGAATTTTGCTTCTCTGAATCTATGCCAACCTTTGTTGGACGCCCTCGACAAAATTGGTTATGTCACTCCAACTCCAATTCAGGCTGAGGCCATCCCCTCACTTATTGAAGGACACGACATGCTCNNAAGGTAAACCCAGGCAGCCTAATTCTTTCGGCAGAGATGATGCTACGTCATATGGGCTGGCTCGAGGCCGCAGATCTAATCGTCAAGGGCATGGAAGGAGCGATTTCTGCGAAGACAGTGACCTATGACTTTGAGCGCCAAATGGATGATGCCACCCTACTCAAGTGTAGCGAGTTCGGCGCTGCTATTATCACACATATGTGAGTGATTTAGATGGATTTTGCTTCTCTGAACCTATGCCAACCCTTGTTGGACGCGCTCGACAAAATTGGTTATGTCACCCCAACTCCAATTCAGGCTGAAGCCATTCCCTCTCTTATTGAAGGACACGACATGCTCGGTTGTGCTCAGACAGGCACAGGAAAGACCGCAGCCTTTTCACTACCAATTCTCGATGCTATGGCTAATGATCCGTGGTCCAGCCCACGTCGTATCCGTACTCTGATGCTATGCCCAACACGTGAATTGGCAGCTCAGATTCATGACAATATCCAGCAATATGCTCAACACCTTGACATTCGTTCTATGGTTATGTTCGGTGGTGTATCACAAAAACCTCAGGTGAAGATTTTGCGTCGAGGTGTCGATATTCTAGTTGCCACCCCTGGTCGGTTACTCGATCTCATTTCACAAGGGCACGTCGACTTGTCTCATGTGCAATTTCTAGTTCTCGATGAAGCAGACCGTATGCTTGATATGGGTTTCATCCGAGATATCCGAAAGATTCTCGCACAGATTCCAGAAAATCGTCAAAGTCTGTTGTTTAGTGCCACCATGCCACACTCAATCGTTGAATTGTCTCGTGACATGCTCCACAATCCAGTAAGTGTATCAATCACACCCGAATCAACTACAGTCGAGGCAATTAAACAATCATTGATGTTCGTTATGAAGAGCGACAAAAGAGGACTTTTGACTCATATTATTAACGAGGAAAAACCCGAGAAGGTACTCGTTTTCAGTCGCACCAAACATGGTTGCAACCGTATTGTCAAGCAACTTGGACAAGATGGAATCAAAGCCCTCGCCATTCATGGAAACAAGAGTCAAGGCGCACGTGAGAAAGCTCTTGCCCAATTCCGCAAAGGCACCCTAAAAGTTCTAGTCGCCACAGATGTGGCTAGTCGTGGAATAGATGTATCAGACATCAGTCATGTCATTAATTTGGATTTACCCAACGAACCTGAGGTCTATGTGCATCGTATTGGACGTACGGGACGTGCAGGACAGGGAGGTATCGCGATTGCCTTCTGCGACGAGAATGAAGGCGAATATCTACGCCGTATTGAGAAAATAATTCGTCAAGGTATCCATGTAGATACAGATCACCCATTCCATTCCGAGAAGGCCAAATCACGTAAGGGCGATAAGGCCCCAAAGAAGCAGCAAAATCGGGGCCGAGGGCAACGACAGGTGCGAAATGACAACTCCAAAGGTCAACCGTTCTTTGGGCATTCGAAAGGCAAATCCA
>DUIL01000007.1:308-2774 GCA_013330385.1 Candidatus Thalassarchaeaceae archaeon | reverse complement strand
AACAATCGAAATCGTCGACAACGCAAGCGCCGAACTCGTTAATGAATAGTAGATGCGCTAATATCTCACAGGCAGTGTCGAACTTCATGGACGAGGTTAGGCAAAACACTCAGCGAATCAGAGATGAAGCCGATGGCGACTCTTTGTCTTGGTTTGAGACACTTTATGCAACAGCCAACGGGGATGAATATTGGATTCCCTGGTCAGATGGTGCACCACACCGTTTCCTTGTTGAATGGAGTTTCAGCATCAAATCTCGAGGACGAGCTCTAGTTGTCGGGTGTGGCCTTGGGGAAGACGCAGCATATCTGTCGCGGCAGGGTTGGGATGTGACAGCATTCGATATTTCCTCTTCTGCTGTCCAGTGGGCCAAAGAAAATCATCCAACAGAGGATATTGATTGGCAAACTGCAGATCTTCTTTCACTACCTGAACACTGGAAGGAATTATTTGACCTAGTTGTTGAAGTGCACATTCTACAGGCAATACCAGAACCACTTCGTATTCTCGCTGCACCAAACTTGGCCCCCTTACTCACACCAACTGGTCATCTAGTTTGCATCGGCCGATTAAATGAAAATGAGGAGGATTTTGAAGGCCCACCTTGGCCACTTACTCGACAGTTCATCGACTCAATAGGCTCGGATTTTAATCAAGTTGACTTTGTCAAAGGTAATCTTCCTCATGATGAACCAGAGGTTGTCAGGTATCGATCTGTGTGGAAAAGGGGAAATTAACTAATTTCTTCCTTTTTTTGTGAAAACGGGTCATAGCGGCGGTGTAATTTGAAGCACTAATTGCGCAAAATGGAAGCCGTTGTGCATTTTTTCACCCTACGGTTTAATTATTGCACCGAGTGTTGGTTGACTGTATGACGGTAATCGCAGGATACGCTCGCTCGCCCTTCACACCCGCCCGAAAAGGCTCTCTCGCCAGAACACGCCCTGATGACATAGCAGCTACTGTTGTTGACGGACTCCTCCAAAAATTGGATTTAGATCCCGCATTAATTGAGGATATTATTGTTGGAACAGCCTTCCCAGAGGGGGAGCAAGGCTTCAATTTAGCAAGGATGATAACTTTCCTAACCAAATTACCCGAAACAGTTCCAGGAGTTACTATCAATCGGTTCTGTGGCTCCAGTATGCAAGCAATTCACGATGCTGCTGGGCGTGTTGCGATGGGTGCAGGAGATGCTTTCATCGCAGGAGGGATTGAATCAATGTCTAGAATTCCAATGACAGGCTTCAATCCAATGCCTAATCCCAAACTCAGTAATGATGCTCCAGAGGCATTCACATCTATGGGAGTTACAGCCGAAAATTTGGCAGTGAAATATGGAATCGACCGTCCAACACAGGAAGCATTCGCCGTCGAGAGTCATTCACGTGCAACAGGAGCCCGGGAAGCAGGCAACTTCTCCGAGGAGATTATCCCAATCGAAACCAAGGGTGGTGTTGTAGATACTGATGGATGTATTCGTCCAGATACAAGTGCAGAGACTCTAGCAGGACTACGCCCTGCTTTCGACGCCAAAGGCACCGTCACAGCAGGTACTTCTTCGCCTCTCACAGATGGTGCGGCCTTCGTTCTAGTTTGTACGGAAGATTTTGCTAAGGCACACGGCCTGAAACCACTTGCTCGAATCCTATCTACAGCAGTCTCAGGATGCGCTCCTGAGATTATGGGAATAGGTCCGGTGGAAGCTACAAACAAGGCTCTAGAACGCGCAGGACTAACTCTCAATGACATGGATGTAATTGAACTGAATGAGGCCTTTTCCGCTCAGTCTCTTGCAGTAATTGAGGAATTAGGACTTGATACATCTAAAGTCAATATCGACGGTGGAGCTATTGCATTAGGCCATCCACTAGGTGCTAGCGGTGCTCGAATAACCGGAAAGGCAGCTTCACTCCTTCAGCGCAGTGGGGCCAAGCATGCTCTCGCTACCATGTGCGTTGGTGGCGGGCAAGGAATTGCTACAGTTTTACAGAAATATGAGTGAGGTGGTGCTGTGACAGAAAATGGAATCGAACGTGTTGCAGTAATTGGCAGCGGCGTGATGGGGGCTGGAATTGCAGCTCACTGCGCCAATGCTGGCTGTGATGTTTTGTTGCTTGACATAGTTCCAGATGGTGCTTCTGATCGAAATACCCTAGCCGCTGGAGCCATCAAGAAGATGTTCAAATCAAATCCAGAGATGTTGATGCACAAATCATATGCAAAGCGCATCACAGCAGGTAATATTGATGATGACTTACCTCTTTTGAAAGACTATGATTGGGTAGTTGAAGTCATAATCGAAAATCTCGAGATTAAGCAAAGCCTCTATCAAAAGCTTGCTGAACATATCGGTTCAAAGACAATACTTTCATCCAACACATCTACTCTTCCTCGCTCCGCCTTGATTGAAGGTATGGATTCGGACTTAGCCTCACGCTTCCTAATCACTCATTTTTTCAATCC
>DUIL01000007.1:0-163 GCA_013330385.1 Candidatus Thalassarchaeaceae archaeon | reverse complement strand
TGATTGGGTAGTTGAAGTCATAATTGAAAATCTTGAGATTAAGCAAAGTCTCTATCAAAAACTTGCTGAACATATCGGTTCTAAGACTATACTTTCATCCAACACATCCACCCTTCCTCGCTCTGCCTTGATTGAAGGTATGGATTCGGACTTAGCCTCGCGC
>DUIL01000090.1:7115-9378 GCA_013330385.1 Candidatus Thalassarchaeaceae archaeon | reverse complement strand
CATTCAATTTTGAAACATATTGTTTGACCGAGCGACTAGAGTTGTTTGAAAGAAAGAATCTCTTAATCCCTGCCTCTTCAATTCGAGAGAGAAAATCGAGAGAACCATCTATGAGTTTGCTACCAAGATAGATGGTACCATCAAGGTCGAGAAACACAGCCTTAATTCCAGCCAGAGTATTATCTAATTCAGTCATATTTACACCTCAAGGTAATACAATTGTCTTGAACAAAAACCAAGGATTCCAAAGAATCTCTTGCGTGTCTTTACTTGCAATCATTTCCGACATCAACTCGCCAATCTCCGGCTTCTTTGATGCCCTCTTGACGAACCAATTACTCAATCTCTTCCATTTCATCAATTTCTGTAATTTTGTTGAATTAGTCAATTCTTTACCCAAAATATCCCAGAGATTTTCCATGTAGGCAATAGCAGCATCTGCGGGAAACCCCTTCGAATGCGAATCTTTGTTGAAATGTCGACTTGTTAGTTTGGCCGAAAGAAGCGCATTTCCAACACCTTCTCCACTGAAAGGATCGACCAAACTAGCAGCATCGCCAACAGTCATTGCGCCCGCCATTGCATTTCGCCTCGGCTGAAATGAAGGGGCCTTTTTACGAGGCGAGCCGAATGGTAGTTGCCATCCCTTTCCAGATCCTTCCACCATCTTTGCCGATGCGAATCGTTCTTTGAATCTAGGATGTTCTCTGATTACCCATTCCTGAACCTTCTTGAGAGACTTCTTCCGATTTGCTTTCAACTTCCGTTGTTCTGAAATTAACATACCAATTCCTACATTTACTAGACCGTCTCGAACAGGGAAGAGCCAGAAATAACCCGGAAGAACCTCATCGATAAAGTGGATTTCAATGGGGCCATCATTGCCCTCTAGGCCACCAACATTTTCCCAATATTCTCTATATCCTCCACAGAAGTGATCCGGATCATTATGGTCTTCCCCATGCAAGTCAATTGTAATTTTTCGTGACACTGGGCAGTTGTACCCCCCTGCTCCTATTGTCAAATTAGCTGAAAATTCTAAATCTTCGCCAGTACCGCGCTTACCACCAATTTTACCAGAAACTCCAGTGATTTTTGCATTCTCGCCCGTGCCTTCGTGTATAACATCTAGAACAGTAAATCCTTGAATTACCGCTCCACCATTTTCTCGAACTATTTCTTGGCATCTATGGAACATGAAGAAGTCAAATTGTTTTCGAGGAAGTGCATATCCTGATTGTAGACCCTTAGCTTCGTAAGCCTCCTTAGGTAACATTACACGAACTTCCGCGCCATTAGCACTTCCGAAAACAATTGAATCCACAACATAGTGAGGCGAGTTGTCAACTAACTCTAGAACACCAAGCTCCTTAGCATGCGCAAGTGATTTGCCACCAACGGCATCACCACAAATTTTGTCTCTAGGCCAAACTTCTTTTTCTATCAAAAGCACCTTGCACCCGTTCATTGCATTGTATGCCGCGGCAGCAGAACCCCCTGGTCCTCCGCCAACTACAATGACATCAAAGTGAGCCCCAGATTCAGGAATTTCACCTGTATCGATGGGTTGTGTGTAGTCCACCACTGCAGCACCGCAGAACCGTCGAGTGACGTCAGGCATTCAAACTTCACCATCGAATTGATTGCCTTGTATGTGTGCGGAAGGGTATGGCTGATGAGGTATGGGTAGTCCAAACGACACTACCAATCGAATGGTTGGAACCCCTTGTTGGAGAGTGGTGTTACAATATTATTTCCCAAGATTTAGCCGCTTGTGTTCAACGCCAAATTATCACATCCACGTACAAGTGGGAAGACAAAGTTCAGAGTTCAGAGGAATGGCGAATTCAATTCAAAACTACACTTTCAAAGAAGGCCAACCTAATCTCAAAAATAACTTCAGAACACCCCCACGGCGTACCAATGATCCTCGCATTTGCTGCCGAAACCACTCCCGAATATGCCGAATGGGCCAATTCCTGAACAATCAAGATAAAGCCACAGCGGGCCCCTCATAATCGTAGAATGAAACCATAGTCCGAGTGTGCCCCATCCCTTCAATACCAGACAATCGGTCGAGTATTGCATCTCCAAGATCTTCCATATCTTTGGACACGACTTGTATTATGAAATCCCACTGTCCTGTAACTATGTGGCAACTCTTGACGAACGATAATTCACAAATCTCTTGCGCCACCTTCCTCCTGTCTGTCAACCCCCTATCGCCTTGCCAATTTGCTAGAATAAAGCCTGTAAGCGGCAA
>DUIL01000090.1:0-6722 GCA_013330385.1 Candidatus Thalassarchaeaceae archaeon | reverse complement strand
CTATCATGAGCCGTTACTCGAGGCATATTCAATTGATCTGCGATTGATTGCGTACTCATCCGAGCATCTCCAGAGAGGAGCTCAATTATTCGGCGGTCCTTCAAGTCTAATCCACTCAGAGGCATATGCTGCCGATTAGACGGTATGAAATAACTTCTTCCGTCATTTAGTCGGTTATTATTGAATATCCCGTCGTATTATCGACGATTTTTCTTTATTGTTATCATTCAGTTGATTTCATAGTACCCTCTGCGAGGGTCATGGACGAGAAACACTCCGACAAGGAATTTGCAACCCGAGCAGTTTGGTCTGGTACACAGAACGTAGATGGTGCAGCAGTAACACCAGTCTTCCTTTCTTCAACATACCAACTCACAGATGAGAGGTATCAAGGATGGGCAGATGGGGCACAACACACATCACTATATTCACGCCTTTCAAGCATTAATTCGGAAGCGGTCGCTTCCAAGATAGTAGCGCTTGAAGGTGCAGAAGATGGCGAGACATTCTCTAGCGGTATGGCGGCAATATCAACCACTCTAATGGGTCTTTTATCCAGTGGCGATCACATGGTCGCAAGCGCTGATTGCTATGGTGGAACTTATGGTCTAATGACTGAAGATTTGCCTAGATTCGGCATCGAAGTAACAATGGCTGACATGCGCGATCCAGATTCTTATGAGGCTGCTATACAATCAAACACAAAGATTCTCTATGTTGAGACAATTACCAATCCTGTGATAAAAGTGTGCGATCTTGAAGCAATGGTGGCAATTGCCAAGAAGCACGATTTGATTGCAATTGTTGACAACACCTTCGCCTCCCCTTATTCGTGCAATCCAATTAACTATGGATTTGATTTAGTAATTCATTCCGCCACCAAGTATCTCGGCGGGCACTCTGATTTGATTGCAGGGTTTGTAGTAGGCCGCAAAGATTTGGTGGCCGAAATTTTCCCTAAGAAAGTACACTTCGGCGGCGCCGCAGACCCACACATGTGCTATCTCTTAGAGCGTGGTATGAGGACACTACACGCACGTATGCCAATACACACTTCGAATGCAGCAGAAATTGCAAAGCGTCTTGAAGCACATCCAATGATCGAACAAGTCAATCATCCAAGCCTTCCAAGTAGCCCGGATTATGCAGTCGCCCAGCGTATTGTTCCAAAGGGAACAGGAATGCTTGGATTCGTAGTAAAGGGTGGAGATACCGCCTCACTACATTTCATGAAATCACTCAATCTGATTTTCGAAGCTACCAGTCTTGGTGGTGTAGAGAGCCTTGTAGAATGCCCATTTAATTCCAGTCACATGTTTGTTCCGGAAGAAGTCCGGCATGAGGCCGGAGTTGTTTCAGGCTATGTTAGGATGAGCATAGGCATAGAAGATGTCGAAGATATATGGAATGACATATCAACAGCGCTTGCCCAGAGCGAAGTCCACCTCGAAACCCTTGCTTGAATGCGAGTAAGTAGTTTCATGAGTTGATGTTATGGATTATGAGGGCTTGGTTGCACTATTGGTATTCATAGTTCCAATGTGTTTCTCTCCGGGCCCAAACAATATGCTCTGTGCGGCTCACGGCTCACAACATGGATTTCGGGCGAGTATCCCCCTGACTCTAGGTATGCTTGTGGGTTGGTCCTCGCTTGGATTAGCGGTTGGTATGGCAACAGTATTCATTGAAGAAAATCAAGAAGCATTTCTCTTATTGACATATCTTGGTGCCGCATATATTGCTTATCTTGGATACAAAATAGCCTTCCAAGCCCCCTCTACTGAAAAAGAGACTACAGAAACTGAAAGATTAGGATTCACTACAGGATTAATGTTGCAAATTGTCAACGGAAAGGCATGGGTGCACTTTCTTGTTTTGATGACATCTTGGGGCACTTTATTCGGTACAGGATTTGTAAGTAAGGTAACTCTAGTCGTGATTAATGCCACAGCAGGATACCCTGCAGTTCTGACATGGGCAGCCTTCGGAGTAGGTCTTAGCAAAATTTTCTCGACACCGGAAAAGGCACGCATCCTCAATGGATTACTTGGCCTCTCCCTCTTTGGGGTTGCAATATGGATATCCCTCCCTCACTAAATTAATCTGGCGATACATTATTCATCTCAATAGTAAACCCCAAACCATGGCTGTCATGCTGCTCGGGATTGCATTCCTCTCCCTTCTTGGTGCCATTGGCTTTGTAGTTCTAGTCATAGCTAACTGGTTTTTCTTCAAAAGTCAGGAGATGGGTTTCATTGAGTGGTTGAGACAGGCAAAATTATGGCAAAAATTACTTGCATTAGGAGATTTATTACTCTCCATTATCTTCGCACTGGAATTCTTGGAAATTTTACTAATATTTCTCATCTAGAATCGCGCCTTGACATTTTCATGTCTTCGAATTGGTAATTCATCCCATTCCAATCGGGCTTAACTCCCATTTCTGCACAAATCAATTTGGCAGAAATTCTTCCACTCTCAAGAATAGTTGGCAAACCACTTCCAGGATGGGTGCCTCCTCCAACTAAGAACAACCCATCCAATTCTTCGAATCTATTGTTTGGCCTTCTCCATAGCATTTGATCAAGGCTGTGGGCGAGATTGAACACTGCACCCTTGTAGATGTCCCTGTTAGCCCAGTCATCCGGTGTCACTATAGTTTCGGACATGATATGTTCCTCAACATCATCAAAGCCCAACAGCGCCATTTGCTTAACTATCACATCTCTAAATTTGTCTTTTATCGAATCCCATTTAATACTTGGATGAGTGTTACTTACAGGAACTAAAACATACAAAGTCGAGTGACCATCTGGGGCTAAAGAAGGGTCTGTTACACTGGCGTTTTGGACATATATCGAAGGGTCATCCCAAGTTACCTTATTTTCAACTATATCTTTCAGATTATTTTCATAATCCTTGGCTGCATATATTTGATGATGCGGGGCATCGTATAATTTGTCCATTCCAAGATACAACATGAAGGTCGAGCAAGAATATGATTTTTCCTCGAGTTTTTCATCAGACCATTTCTTTCTAACTTCATTAGATACCAACCCCTTCATCCCAACTGCAAAATCAACATTCATCACAAACCTATCAGCGGTGTAAGTGCATTTCGAAGTTCTTGCCCCAACAACTTTCTTACCTTCAATAATTAGTTCCTCAACTTCTTCATTTAGTTTGATTTCAACACCTAAATCTCTAGCAATATCAGCCATACGTTGAGTAATTGTTCCCAATCCACCTTCTGCATGGAATATCCCATATTCATACTCTAAATATGCTAGGATTGTGAATAGACTTGGTGCTTGGAACGGACTCATTCCTAGGTATTTAGTTTGGAACGACATTGCCAATTGCAGTCTCTCATCCGGAAGCATACGTGCTAAGTCACTAGCTACAGATCTCCAAGGCCTTAGAACTCTAGAGATTCGTATCGCCCTTCTACTGAATAATTCACCAACACCACTCCACGGCGAATTAAGACAATTTTTTGAAAGTCGCATTTTCTTTCTATTATCTACAACATATTTTCTAAATCCCTTTGCGTTCTTTTCACCACATAAATCTCTAACTTGATTTTCCATATCATCTAAATCTGTAGTGGCATCTAAACTACCTCCCATCCCGAAAACAATTCTGTAGTTTGGATCGAGTTTAATCAGTTTCAAATCTTTATGAGCATCTCTTCCAACCGCTTGAAATATTTCCTCAGCAATTTCAGGGTAATGGAAGAAGGTAGGCCCATTGTCAAATTTATAGCCGTCCTTTTCGATGATTTTTGTTCGACCACCAACCCCATTGGATTTTTCTAACATGATGACTTTTACTCCAGCCTTAGCCAATAACATAGCAGCGGAAAGACCACCCGGGCCAGCTCCTACAATGATAACATCAGCATCATTTGTAGTGTCCATATTTACTTCCCCCCACTAAGCGAATTAGTGCACACACACACTTACATGAGACCCATTGAATATAAATCCGGATTATCATGTGTACAAGTTTGGGAATTTAAAGTCTTAAAAGAAGAAATTCAGCCGTTACTATTGCCCCTCATATTAGATGAGGCGATCCTCATCCCAAACTGAAAGATTAGGTGATTAGATGTACAAATATGCTCATGAAACTACAGTTGAAGCAGATATTGAATCAACTTTTGCTTGGTTTGAACATGAGGGGTCATTCCGCCGATTAATGCCCCCTTGGGAGGTTGCTGAGGAGGTGCGTGCAGACGATTCTCTTGAGGTGGGTTCACAGCGGGTATTCCGATTTCCAGCCCCGGGCGCTCCATTTCTGAAGATGACATGGGTCGCAGAGCATACTGCCTACAATCCACCACACCACTTCGCCGATACAATGGTTAAGGGGCCTTTTTGGTCTTGGGACCACACCCACGACTTGACACAGTCAAATGAATTCACCACGGTTTTGGATGAAGTCACATATCAGGTACCATTCGGCCCTCTTGGCAATTTAGCCGACACAATACTCGGTGGCCGATTGGTGAAGAAGCGAATAAAGAGGATGTTTAATGCACGAGAATTGCGCCTCCAAAGAGACTTGGAGCAACATGCCAAGTTTTCAGATATATCCCGAAAGCGAATTTTGGTCGCCGGGTCCTCTGGGATGATCGGTACTCAATTGGTTGCATTTCTTGACACAGGAGGTCATGAGGTCTGGAGATTAGTTAGGCGTGATATTAAGGTGGGGGCGAATGAGATTCATTGGGATCCAGTCAACGGTGATTTGCAGCCAAGTGATATTGAAGGATTTGATATTGTAATCCACTTAGGTGGCGAAGGTATAGGTGACAAGCGATGGTCTACAAAGAGGAAGCAGGCAATTCGCGATTCACGAGTAATCAGCACTCGTTTACTTGCTGAAACCATCGCTTCATTAGAAAATAAACCAGAAGCATTCGTACTTGCAAGTGCAATAGGGTGGTATGGAGATAGGGGTGACCAAGAACTTGACGAATCTAATTCATCAGGAGACGGATATCTTCCTGATGTGTGTGTTGAATGGGAAGCTGCGGCAGCCCCAGTCGAGGCTGCCGGAATCAGGACTTGTTTCTTGAGAAGTGGAATTGTCCTAGCTGCAACAGGAGGTGCCTTGGGGAAGATGCTATTTCCATTCAAGTTGGGCGCCGGAGGGCCGATGGGAGGGGGCAAGCAATGGATGTCTTGGATATCCTTAGAAGATGAAATATACGCAACACATCACCTAATTATGAATTCAACGTCAAGTGGTGCATACAACCTGACTTCACCCAATCCAGTTAGACAACGTTGGTTTGCAAGAGTTCTAGGCAAGGTACTCAGAAGACCAGCCTTTGCCCCTTTACCTAAATTTGTAGTCAAGATTCTTTTTGGTGAAATGGGTGAGAGATTAACACTAGACAGCCAACGTGTATTCCCGAGCCGATTAATCGAAGAGGGTTACGATTTTATCCACTATGATGTGGAATTGGCATTGAGAGATTCATTGGGCATTTGGAGGAAAAAAGACGTTTGACATCACTTTGTTTTGTCTTCCCGCCATTGACTACCAGTAATTTCAGCCAACCAACCCATTGCGGCCTTGTAGTCTTCAATTGCATCTAAGTTATCTTTGAGCAGTAGATCTTCAGCAGCATCCCATAGAGCCTGCAAGGCAGGAACCCAATCTCCACCTTTATCCCGGCTTGACCCATCAAATCTCCAAGCATCAGATTCAGTTCTATTGTGGACATTTAGCCATGCCCATCCCATTGCCATATCCAACCCCTTTCCTTTCCGGGCCTTCGAGACGGTTGAAGCAATTCCATTCTCCACAGCACTTCTAACCAGATTATCTGCAAACCCTAGAGGGCTTGGGAGGGTATTAGATTCCCAGGGCAATCTATCGAGACGCTTTGTTGTAGATAGATTCTCACCAAGTTCTCGTAGGAATGCTCCGAACCCCTGTTTTCTTTTTCTCTGCCTTGCTAGGATTTCTTCTGCTTCTTCTCCAACAATCCCATACAATTCCTCAAGGACATCTAATCCATGCTCATCCCACAAGGAGATTAGGATAGGATGGCATGAAGAATCATCAAAACGAATTACATCATTATCCGATTCCAAAACCACTCCATCACTTCGTACATAGAATCCATTTTCTAATGAGTCTAGGATTACAGCCAATGCTCCTCGCTCATCGTCACTTCCTTGTAGATGAGCGAGCAAATCTTCCTGAGAGTCTGCTGGGAACCAATAGTTACCAGAAACGAACCCTTCTTCAATTGAACTTAGAATTGAATTTTTGCAAGCCCGCACAATTTTATCATCAGGAAGTGCAAGATTCATCCAAGCATGAATGACTTCATTCAAGCGTTCTTTTCCTTCTTCCGGCAATTCACGGTCTTCCGGCCAACCCTTTGGCCGCCACATCCATTCAGCATCAGCTATCGCTGAAAGTTTAGGGGGCATCATTCCAAGCGCTATTGATGGCACAAATGGTGCATCATTAGTCTTCGATAAAGAGGAACTACAGAGCCCAACGACCACATCTCCAAAATCTAATTTCAACCATCCCGAGTCGGTAATTTTTTCATTTTCTACAATTTCTTTTTCTAATCCCTTTGACCATCGAATATCTTCACCATTGAAAGTAACACTAGCATTATCCAAACTACTTTCAAGCCATTCATCCGGCACCTTAGCCTCTGTTCCAGTACAAACAAATCCGCCATCCCA
>DUIL01000137.1:7823-8177 GCA_013330385.1 Candidatus Thalassarchaeaceae archaeon | reverse complement strand
CGAGTTACTGCTCTCGGACGTAAACCCATTTGCAGCCAATTTTGAGTCATTGCCTTGACATTCGGCTTCCAGGTTTGTTGTCGCATTTGCGCGTGCTCTTCTAAATCCTGCTGGAATAAATCTAACCGGTAAAACAAATGCACAGTATCTCGGACTTCAATTGCCGCCTCGGGATTTGATTTAGAGCGTGGATTATTCAGTTCACTAGCCTCATATGTCGCACCACATTCATCACATTGGTCACCACGAGCGCCGTCCTCGCCGCATTGCGGGCATTCACCAACTACATATCTATCCGGGAGGAATCTTACGCCTCCCTCTGACTTAATCTCACAATATTGCTGCATGGTTTTC
>DUIL01000137.1:1614-7469 GCA_013330385.1 Candidatus Thalassarchaeaceae archaeon | reverse complement strand
GCATCATTTAATTGGATGAAAATGTCTTGAACCAATTCTTTGTGGCGCGGATCTGTGGTTCGATTATACAAAGCGCCACCGTATTCAATCCCGCGGGAATCAATGTGATTTTCCCACGAGCAGCCTAGACCAGCGAGCGCGAGCGAGTTAATCTCATGGAATTCATCGACAACAACTTGAGGAGCTACTCCTTGTTCTTCAGCGCTCACGGTAATCGGAGTGCCATGCTCATCGGATCCACTGCACATCAGTACGCGACGACCTCTAGCCCTTTCGTATCGATATTGTATATCAGCAGGAAGGCAATTGCCAGCAACATGACCAAGGTGCAAGGGTCCATTTGCATAAGGCCAAGCCATGAATATAGTAACGTATTCCATTCATTTGGCCTCCAAATCAATATTCAATATGGAATCTGCGAGACAACCACCTATTTATGCATGCGCCGCTCGCAGTAATGTTGGAGCACGAAGACTCGTCATGAATCAAGAAGCCCAATTTCGTCCGAATCTAAATCAAGATTTAGAGGTGAATTCACTTTGAGTACATGGTCATTAATAGCAGCATATGCTGTATTAGCACTAGGTGTTTCATTCCTTTGTAGCATATTAGAGGCTGTGCTTTTATCGACTACTAGAGGACATATAGTCAGCATAGCCGATAAGCATCCCAAATCTAGTGAATTATGGATAAGTTACAAAGATGACCCTGAACGTCCTTTAACTGCAATTCTGACTCTCAATACCATTGCACATACTGTTGGGGCCTTAGGTGTAGGTACGCAAGTGGAACATCTCAACCCTGGTGAATATGGTGTTGCAATTGCTTCAGCATTACTAACAATGGGAATTCTCCTACTGTCGGAAATTTTACCAAAAACAATTGGAACTCTATATTGGAGGAAAATGACTGTATCTTCAGGATTTATGCTACGAATGCTGATCATTCTATCATGGGTAGTTGTTTGGCCTGTTGAGAAAATACGAGGTATGTTGCCTGATGTACAAACAGAAACTGTAACTCGTGATGAATTATTGGTTCTAGCAGATATTGCAGAAGAATCGGACATTATTGAGAAAGACGAAGAAGCAGTGATTCAGAACCTGTTGCGATTGCGTGATTTAGAAGTCCAAACAATAATGACACCTAGAGTCGTTATGACTTGTGTTGAGGCATCTGAAACTGTTGAAGATGTAATGAAAAGAATACCAATTATGGTTTATGGGCGAATGCCTGTTTACGAAGGGGATGTTGATACTATTCGGGGCTTTATCCTGCGAAGTGAAATTCTCCGCAAAGCTGCTGATGATATTTTCACTCCCACTATGTCCGATATCTCAAGGAGAGTATACAGGTGTAGATTCGATGATTCCGTAGATAAAGCTCTAGACATCTTACTTGAAAACAAAGTACAACTCCTAATTGTCAAGGATGATTTCGGAGGAACCGTTGGTCTTGTGACAATGGAAGATATTATCGAAACTCTTCTTGGTGTCGAGATAGTAGATGAATCAGATCAAGATGCTATCCAAGAAGGTGCTGCACATGAAGATATGAGAGAGCATGCTAAGATGCAAGAAAACGATGATGCAACTCAGTTAGAATAATCACGAACTTGTTTCTTCCTGTTCATCAAGAAGACCCTTCGATTCAGTCCAGTCCGAAATTGACTCTAGACGCTTCAACCAACCTTTTGTCCCAGTAGACTTAGTTGTCCGGACTAACCAAACACCACCGAATACAGTATCCCAAAGACCGAGGTCGCCTCTCATTTTGTACATTGAAAAATCAATTAGTGGAGGGAATAATAACAATAAGGCAATCACATTGAATATTTGCTCAAATGTACCCTCTCCAATTGACTTGTTTCCAACGATGACAAACAAAGCGAATACACCTAAAATGACGAAAATAGTTGTCAAACCTTTCAACAAAATATAAACCCAAATTGGTGGATCGGCACGGGAATTTACATATCTAGTTCTACTAATCCAATTCCCTACTGTTCTCTTACCAGCATAACTTGGCATGAACCATAAATTAAATGACATTAAACCAATTCCTAAGAGAATTATCAATGTAGGATCAATGTCTGAACCCCATGCAGAAATTCCAATTAGAGGGACGGACCATCCGTAACTGACTGCAAAATCGACAACTCTGCGAATAATTCTCTGGCCCCGTGTAGCAGATTCAAAACCATCTGGCATCTCTTTCTTTACGCGAGGAGTCTTAGTTTTCTTTTCCCTCACCTTTTTCGGCTTTGCTTTCTTTGCCGGCTTAGCCTTCTTTACAGGCTTGGCTTCAGTAACAGGAGCTGGTTGAGGAACGGCCTCAGGTTGTTGGACGACTTTCGTCGCAGGAGGGGTATCTTCAGTCTGGATGTTGCCGGCTTTTTCTAGTAGTCCCATTCATTCACGCTCCGTAAATTTCACCCATGGCTTGGAAAATAGCAAAGCCGGGTGATTCGACGAACTCATTTATCTTGTCGTCTGGTAAATCCCCAAGAACTCTGTTTATCATGGTAAAGAAAGTTGTCCGGTCTTCATCAGAAGTAGCACTAGGTGATTCACCTACACTCTGGAATAACTGAAAATCTTCGGAGGCAATAAACGCATTTACGAATTCATCGGGCATATTACCGAGTAACGTATTGACTACGTCAAAGAACTCAACAAACTGATCTGATGAATCACTTGATGTATCAGCATCGTCATCTTCAGGAGCCTCGTCCTCAAATTCAACCGTAGGTGGAGAAATAAGTTCAACCGTTGGTTTGATATCGCGAATTGCTTGTTGTTGTTTTTTTCTTAAGACTATTATTTCCCTATCTAGTTCGGAGCCGAATCGATCAGAAAATCTATCCAATAGGGTACCTACTTCGCCAGTAGTTATTCTGTCGATGTGTCCATACATCCTATCACGATTATCATCAGAGAATGTGGGATCACTTTGTTTCTTCTTTTCCCACATAGAATTGAAGTCTTTAGAATCATCATCGGTATCATTGAAAGAGAAGGATGGCGATTCTTCAATATTAATCCCTTGGGGAAGAGGAGGTGGTGGAAGTTCGGAGATATCCGTATCCATTACTGGAGGTGGTGGTGTCGGTAATTTGAGCCCAGGTGGTGGTGGCGGGAGAGGTAAATCTCCGTTCATTTCGGGTTCTTCATCGCTCATCGGCTCCTCACCTACACTCGCCTCCATCAATCTCCACTATTCAACATTCTGTGGTATCGTTGGTTAAATAAGCCACCTTTCACACTGTTATCTCGGCCCAGCCTTTCAAACAAAGAAAGGTTGCCATAGCATCATCGACATCGAATACATCCCCTACGGAGCCACTGACTTCAGTATCATTCAAACGGGCTGTGACATCATCACGAATCAATGTCACAGAAGCATTATTGCCACCTGAAAGTGCTATTGCTTCATTTAATGGGTCGAAAGGGTTGCTGCCATCTGGATCTAATCTCTCAAAGGGTATTTCAGTCACTCTGAGGCCACATTTACCGTGTAAACTACCAATCCATCGAATTACTCTCTTAACATCGACTGTTACATTCTCATCAGTCTCACCCGCAGTTCCTAAAACAACCGAATTGTCTTTCTTCACAAGTTCCCAGAAAACTGGTGTATCTTTTCCAAATACAGAAAGATTGTGATCATCATCTAGTCTCTCTAAACGTTCAATTGTTACTAATTCAGCTAGATTTTTAATTCGAGCTTTGCCGACTTTCTGCGTACTCCGTGTTTGGTTATTATTCAATAATCCATGAAACTCATCAATAAACAGTTTTGATTCACTACTGCCCTCTGCTATAGATTGTAATTTATTTATGACACTTCTTTTACCAATCTCAATACGACTCATCCATCCTGAATCAGTACCTGAAAGTATAGCATCAACTTCTAACCCTTCGCCTCTGATATAGGATACCATTTCCCTCCTTGCATTAGAATCAAGACCCATCAGTGCAGGATCGCGGACATGAATGTGGAACCCTCTATGACCAGAAAATGAAAATTGTGCATGTTCCCGAGAAATTCCAAATTCCGGTTCTAAGAAACCAGACCATAATGCCCATGCCTGCTCCTGAATTTTTTCAATCATACCTGGGAAGTCAGCATCCGAAACTCCTGGTAAATGGTCTCCATCTAAATCAAAAATCAAATCAGCCCCCAACCATCCCTTTTCCAACATTTTTCTTTCATTAGGTGAACGATAGTATGCAGTACTGTGGAAACTAGAATGAGGCCCCCTCTGTTGTAGATAGTTTAGTAACTCCGATTGTGTATTGAATCCTCGATGTCGATCCACTGATCTGTCACCCCATGGTACAAACATCCACTCCCTTTTCCTTAACTGAGGTGGAGTCCACAAATCATTGACAGATAATGATTGATAGAACTGTGCGAATCGCAAGGCGAATCTGCTCCAACCGGCTGCCACGTAACCCTGAGGTGTGCGAGGCTGATGAAGTCAACGCTCAATCAAGGTCAAGTGCACCGACTTCTTTACCATCAGTAGATGGTGATGCTCCAGTCTTTTCGATATATGCTTCAAAGCACAGATAATCTCCATCCAAAACAATAGCTTCGGCGAATGTGAGAGCTTTTCCAGTGACAGCACAAACTGGGCCTAATTGGCCTGAGGCAGTAGATAGTTTCGTCGGGTCAGGCATATTGTGAGGTGAACGAATCTGCTTCTTGATTGTTGCTTACCTACAGGATGACTACACAAAGGCATTTTCAACCCTATTCGACCCCCGAGGCTCATGGCAAATACTGGTCTTCACGTCAGAGTTGGCCACTCCCCCGATCCTGATGATGCATTCATGTTTCATGCATTGACTACAGGTGCCATTGATACGGCTAACCGAAGTTACGAACATGTGTTATTAGATATTCAAACTTTGAATGAAAAAGCAAAGAATTGCGAGTATGAAATCTCTGCTGTGTCGATTCACTCGTACCCTGAAATTGCAGACGACTACGCACTAATGAATTGTGGCGCATCCATGGGTGAAGGCTACGGCCCTATGCTTATTTCGACTAATGAAATATCAATTGATGATGCGAAAAAATCGACAATAGCAATTCCAGGACTGGGTACCTCTGCATACCTTGCACTAAGGCTTGCTTTAGGGGATGTTGAAGTTGAAGTAGTGCCTTTTGATGAAATTCTGCCTGCTGTAATAGATGGGAAATATGATGTTGGAGTAATTATCCATGAAGGGCAACTTACATGGGAGAAGGAAGGTGTTAATCTAGTGTTAGACCTAGGGGTTTGGTGGAACCAAAAAACCGGCCTCCCTCTACCATTAGGAGGTAATGTTGTTAGAAGGAATCTTGGTGCGGAAATGTGTGAAATTCTTTCTAATGATGTGAAACTTAGTATTATTCACTCATTGGAACATCCCGATGCGGCCTTAGAATTCGCCAAAGAATGGGGGCGTGGTATTGATGATGATACAAACCGAGAATTTGTTGGTATGTATGTTAATCAACGCACTATTGATTATGGTAAAGAAGGAAGAGATGCTGTACGTTTATTTCTCAAAGAAGGGCAACGTATTGGTATGATTAGAAGTAACTTAGATGTAGATTCATTAGTATTCATAGGTGAATGAAATGAGTATCGACAAACCTGAAAGATCAGAATTTGATTCCGTAGACCCCGCCCCCGCGAGTTTGGACATAAGAATCCCTGAATTACGAGCAACTATTTGTGATGAAAATGAAAAGATGTTCCAAAGAATGCGCTCATTATTCGCTTTGAGAAATATTGGAGGAAAAGACGCCATAGACTCTTTAGCAGCAGCATTCAATTCTGACTCTGCATTGCTCAAGCA
>DUIL01000137.1:1166-1361 GCA_013330385.1 Candidatus Thalassarchaeaceae archaeon | reverse complement strand
TTTGAGAAATATTGGAGGAAAAGATTCAGTCGAAGCACTAGCGGCCGCTTTTGATTCTAAATCAGCTCTCCTTAAACACGAAATTGCTTATGTCATGGGACAAATGCAAGATGCCCACGCAGTGCCGTTTCTAATTTCCCGATTATCTGATAATGAAGAGGATGTTATGGTTCGCCATGAAGCAGCAGAAGCACT
>DUIL01000137.1:583-760 GCA_013330385.1 Candidatus Thalassarchaeaceae archaeon | reverse complement strand
GAATCCTGCGAGGTGGCTTTAGACTTACTAGAATGGGTGGCCAGTAAAAATCTTGAGTATTCTGAATAATTACAACTCAAGCCATTCGGGACCAGTGTCCATATCACATACATCTTCAAGGAATCTTGTTAATCCAGTTAATGCATCACCCTCAATTAGATTCCTGACTTCTTCTTC
>DUIL01000137.1:0-193 GCA_013330385.1 Candidatus Thalassarchaeaceae archaeon | reverse complement strand
ACTTCTTCACGCCATTTATCATTGGAATTGAAAGCGTCGTAATTAGAAAGTAAATCCTGCCTAATTTGCTTTATTTTCCCTATAGGGGCGTCACGACGACAAGCAAAAACACCGAAAACCATTGGTAAGCCAGTTACTGAAAACCATTCACCACCAAGATCTAATTTAACTAGCTCAGGGTTATTTGTTGCTG
>DUIL01000081.1 GCA_013330385.1 Candidatus Thalassarchaeaceae archaeon | reverse complement strand
CCATCGATTGCAGCACTTGCACGTGCGGTCTTGAACAATGACTGGCTAGCACGTGGTGATGCTCCAGTAATTACGCGGTGATCCTCACGGGTGCGGTGAACTAACTCAACGATGTAGGAGAGGATTGCAGTGTCGACGTGGACGGTTTCGAGAGCTTTCTGCATTGCGACGACCTTCTTTGGACTGGTAATCTTCTCGATGTCATACTCGTCCTTTCCTCGCAACTTTCTGCGCTGTAGAATCGACTTCTCTTCTTGTCGGTCAGGGTAACCCATTGACATCTTCATCATGAATCGGTCCATTTGCGCTTCAGGTAGTGGATAGGTACCTTCCTGCTCAATCGGGTTCTGTGTTGCCATTGTGATGAATGGAGCAGGCAACTTGTGGGTAATTCCCTCAATAGTAACTTGCTTTTCTTCCATTGCCTCCAATAGAGCAGCTTGAGTCTTTGGAGGAGCACGGTTAATCTCATCAGCAAGTAGAACATTGGTGAATAGAGGACCTGGTCGGAGTTTGAATTCCCCAGCATGTTGGTCGTACATGTAAGTCCCCATGATGTCTGCTGGGAGCAGGTCAGGAGTGAATTGTACACGCTTGAATTTACAACCCAAAGATGTAGCGAATGTATTAGCCATCAGAGTTTTTGCCAAACCTGGGAAATCCTCGATTAGCATGTTAGCATTTGATAGAATTCCGATGGTTACTCGGCGCAGATTTTCCTGCTTTCCGATGATGACTTTTGCCACCTCTCCCATCAGACCATTTGAGATCTGAGAAACGGTTTGGATGAGTTCGCGAGACTTTGGGTCACTGGCTGCCATGGTCATTCAAGAACACCTAACGTTCAGTCTGCTCTATTTTACATACTAAAGCGTTCGGTGCTGCTGAACGCTGTTTGACTCATTCTGTTAGCGGCCCCAAAAGTGCGAATCCTTGCGATGAATGGCGGTTAACTCCTCTAGAACTTCCATTTCAGCAGCGGAGAGGTCCATCTTTCTCAACTTTCTAGCATGGGACTCGGGGATGTCGACAAGCAACACATCATCTTCGTCAATTTGCCTTCCAACAGTGACTCCATCGATTGCGACCGCAACCTCCGCCCCTTGCATTGCTTCTTTCATAGAATCTTGGCCGGATCGAATCGATTTTATTTGTCCAATTCTATTGCCATCCTTGAGTAATCTCTGGCCAACATGAATGCGTCCGGCAAGAACTCGAACACCTACAACAGCAGGTTTTGAGACTCGGAATGTGTGATCTGGCAATAGTAGGATTCGGCCAGGATATACTACCTGTTCACGGGAAGCTTCTTCCAGTTCGCGGGTACGCTCTTCGACCCATTCTTCTCTCTCCTCAAGAATTCGATAGATGATGTCTGAGCCGATGTATTTTACACCATTATCCGAGTTTTCAATCTCCTCTTCAGCATCAGAAAGAATATCGGTTGCAAATGCCATAATTATCCTATGAAGAGGATCTGCTGAATTTTCAGCACTGCGAACATCGCGTCGATTGACCTTGCCAATTGACGCATGGCGGATTGGGATTTCGATTTCACCCAGTTCTTTGGCTAATGCTTCCAAGCCGCCAACCGTGTCAGCCTTGATGGTAACACCTTCTTCATCCAGTTCAATCGAAAGGTTGGCTTCAGCATCTGCAAGAGCAAGTGCTTCCTCAAGTTCTTCAGGTGTGTTGACAACACGCATTGTAGTGCCTGCAAGTACACCATCTACGTCTGGAGCTGAAATTTTCAGACCACTGGCAGCATGTGCAGAATCTGTATCGTCCCAGCGATTTCCGGCATCACGCATTTCCGACATTCCACGCGGTGCGAACATACCACGGACGCGAGTTGCCTTACCGCCCTCATCGGTTACCAGAACTATCTCGTCACCTTTCTTTACAGAACCACGATAGAGAATTACATCCAGTGTCTTACCGAGTCCACGCTCTTCCTTCATCTCAAGGACGGTACCTTCACCTGCCCCCTCAATATCAGTCAGTTTTTCTTCCAGATAGCGCTCTGCTAGACCGATTACAACGGTTAGCAGGTCTTGGATTCCTTCACCCTCTCGTGCAGAGATAGGAACCAATGCAATGTCCTTGGTGAAATCCTTGACTTTGGAGTATAATTCGATATTGAATCCATGCTCAGCGAATGAACCAACAAGGTCCCAGTAACGCTGTTCGAAGAGACCTGCTGCCTCTCGAGTCTGATCTTTCATCGCCGCAGCCATTGACCTATTATTGACCGATTGCCAACCGTGAATCCGGTCAACTTTGTTGGCTGCGATTACGAAAGGAGTCTTGGCTCGCTTGAGGATGCGAATCGATTCGATGGTTTGTGGCCGAACACCTTCCATGATATCGACAATCAGAATGGCGATATCTGCTAGTGAGCCACCACGTGAGCGCAGTGAAGCGAAGGAGTGGTGGCCGGGTGTATCGATGAACAGAAGTCCAGGCGAATCGAAGTTTTTGCCACCCATCAAGGGTGAGCACAATTCATTCAGTAATTCTGCGGGAACTTCGGTTGCACCGATGTGCTGAGTAATGCCTCCAGCCTCAC
>DUIL01000114.1 GCA_013330385.1 Candidatus Thalassarchaeaceae archaeon | reverse complement strand
AGGTATTTTTACAATAATTGGAGGAGTTTTCTTGACAGTTGGTGGGATAATATATCTTAACTTCGATGTTTTGAAAAAAAAGTTTCTTCGTACGGCCGGCAAGGTTGCTGATGCCTATGAAGAAGAGAGACGACAAGAGAAATTGTAATTCTTTTCTATACTTCCGTACCCTTTGATTCAAAGCACAATATCGGGGCCTTCTATGCAAACTCTTTCCGAGCGCATTGTATCAATGATTCTAGAAACAATTTCTGGTGCTAGAGCCTCAGGTGCATGTACTCCTGGTGGTAGCATATTTGGATTATCAAGCCAAGCCTCTACGCACCCAACTGTGACTAATCCCGTTGTTCGTGCCATTGACGAACCATCATTTCCTCCATAGTCACTCACTTCCCATCTCATACAATTCCCATCATGATCCGTTGCTGCAACTTCCATCCAAGTGAACTCGGGTGTTTTCGGGTTGAACCACCATTCGTGAAGCAATTTTTCTTCATTCAAATCTCCGGAATCTCTCTCATCAATGTATTTCTGAATGTGACCAGGCCACCTAACAGTGTACTCAGACATCTCAACTGCGGGTATAGAATTCAGAACTGAACGCAGTCCATCAGTAAGAAAGGCTTCCATTTGCCCTCTTTCAGGAACTTCAATCATGTGCCTTTCGGACAAAGCAGGGAGAGTGACCTGTTCTCCATCTCTTACAACTCTAGCCGGACGTGTGTATTCTGCAATAACGTCTTTCGGTGAAAAAGGAGCCATGTAGTTCCAGTTTCCTGTTGGGCCCGTTGGGTTCCCACCAACACGAACCTCAGCCTTCTGAAGAGGCCCCATGACTCTGTAGGCTTCTGCCAATAACATGTTTGAGAGTCCAGGGGCTATTCCTACATCCCAGAGTACTCTAGCACCCCAATCTCTAGCCTTTTCGTCGTCTCTGTCTGCAGTAAGTTCGCTGAAACTAAGGTCTACTGTAGGAATTCCTGATTCTGCCATTATTGTGGTTATTGCATGACCTATGTTTCCTGGCAGCATATTCACGGCAATATCTACGTGATTATATTCAACATCAAGTTCCTCACATGCTTCTTGTGCATCACCTTGGTGAATTGTAATATTTGGATAACCGACTACTGCTCCACTAGGGTTGAGGTCATGAACGTGAACCTCGTGCCCACTATCTGCCAATTTCTTCGCAACAAATGAACCCACAAGCCCCGCACCGAAGCAGTGGATGACGGCCATACTTACCGGGGGTGGTGTTGGATATAGAGGGCTGTGGTTGGCACTTTGTAGGTCTTTCACAGCGATTAGTTGATTGAGGAGTGCATACGCGTCGAGGTGTGGACAACAGTACTCGCATTGATCCATGGGCATCGCAACAGTCGACAGACTATGCGCGAATTAGAGACCAATTCGGTCTAGGGAGTATTGATGTTAGTCGCATACCAAACCCCAGTATGCTACATCGTAGAGGAATTGTTTTCGCTCACCGTGATCTCGATGTAGTACTCGGATGCATGAAGCGTTCAGAACCTTTTGGAGTACTCACTGGATTAATGCCAAGTGGAAAGATGCATCTAGGCCACTCTATGGTAATAGATCAAGTTCGCTGGTTCCAAGAACAAGGTGCGGATATCACAGTAACAGTAGCTGACTTGGAGGCTCTTGCTACCCGGGGCACTAGTTTGGCAAAGGGTCGTGAAAATGCAATAACTGAATACGTTCACAATTATGCAGCACTTGGTCTAGACCCGGATTCGACAAATATCTATTTCCAGAGCAGTCGTTCAGCAGTCCAGCGCCTTGCTTTTACTCTAGGAAAGCGAACAAATCTTTCAGAGTTCGAATCAATTTATGGATTCAAAGGCGATACTAATCTAGCCCACGTCCAAGCACCATTGATTCAGGCCGGCGACATCATTCACCCTCAATTGGAGGAATTCGGTGGGCTTCGTCCAATTGTAGTACCTGTTGGAGTTGACCAAGACCCTCATCTTCGATTGACTAGAGGAATTGCAGGCAAAACTCACTGGTTCAATGTCAAACCACGCAAGAATGGTGGAATTACTGTCGCTTTGTCTGTACAAGATTCCAATCAAGAGATTTTCGGAGTATCCCCTAATGGTAGAGTCGACCGCGCGACTAGAGATGATATATTTGAGAAATTGAAGACTAGCATTGCACCAATGGGATACTCCGACTACATTCCTAATCCTAAGCATGGCACTCTTGACATACCTGGGGCAAAAGTAGCGGATATAGCTCAAGTTCGGATGTGTGTTCTTTCTCTTGAAAGGCAACTTGGAGGGATGGGGCTAATGCCTCCATGCTCTACGTATCATCGATTCGCAATAGGGATGACTGGTGACAAAATGTCTTCTTCACGACCTGAAACTACCATTTTCATGGATGATTCAATCGAATCGATGACTAAGAAAGTGAAGAAGGCACATTCCGGCGGCCAACCTACTGTTGAAGAACATAGAATGCATGGTGGTGATTGTTCCAAGGATGTAGCATTCCAATATCTTCAGTTCTTCTTCGAGTCTGATGATGCAGAGTTGACCCGTATTGCTCGAGAATACGAATCTGGAAGATTACTGGCAGGTGAGATTAAACAAATCTGTATTGATCGTGCCACGGAGTGGCTAACTGATTTGTCTGATAAGAAAGATATGTGGGCTGACCGTTTGGATGAGTTCCTTGCACCTGATGCACTTTGAATAATTATTCAGTCAAGTCAGAGGTGTCAATCACCGGTATTTGAGGACCAGTTTCTAGGCTAGCAATCTCTTCATCACTCAAATCCCAATTCTTAGCATCCTTATGGAGAATTTGCGAATGCCCCATCGGGTCTAATAGTAAAATTTCAGCAATATCTTCTCCATTTTTAATTAAATTCAACTTTGAAATTAATTCTTGACACGCTTCAACGGTGTCAATTTCTTCTTCCCCTTCAAGTATAGCGGAGCGTAGAATAATACCTATTGCATCTTCAAACCGATTAAGAACTCCTTCAATGTTTGAAATATAACCTGTTGCATTATCACCAGGTTCCACTTCAAGCCCTAATTCAACTATTCTAACTGTGCATGAAGATGAGCGGACTACGCGAGTATTCAGATGATCTCTTTCACTGATGTTCATTGACCAAGCACTTGCTTTCCTCCCCTCTGCTGGAATGAAATCAGTATGTCTCCACCCACAAGAATCGCAGGCGAGCGTCATTTCTGTATGTTCACCAAAGTAAGGTATTTCTGAACTATGGACAATTAATGTCAGTCCAGCCTCAGAATGACAAATAGGGCAATCCTGTTCAATTGTGCTTTCCATATCGGCCCCCCTCAGAACCGTTTGTTTTCAGCTTCTGAAATATCAAATGATGCAGGAAGTAGCAAAAGGCGATTTTGACCCAACCGAATTACTTCCCCCGCTAAATCTCCTTCAATGAAAGACTGTATTCTATCTACGGCAATGCGCAATTCAGTTTCAGTCGATATCAATCGACTCATTTCCAGTATCACTATGTCGCCATCAGATACCCAGTCTAATAATTGAGGAATGCCGGTTACGTCATCTAATACAGCTCTATGAACTATGATGTCACCTTCTCCTCTAGAAATTGGAGCATCTACAAATAATTCACCCAAATCATGGTAATCTTGACCTGCATCAATCGATTGAGCGCCACTTTGTGCTGGCACACTAGGCATCTCAATCCATCGAGGCTCCTCTCGTCCCCCTCTCGCCACATTACTAACGGCTTACTCATGGCCCTTGAGTAATACGGTCATATTCGAGGGTAAGTTAGGGTATGTTGAGACCACCTTCTTTCATCTCTTTATCCCGTGGGATTGATAAGGGGCCGGAATTGAGTCGTTACTGCTGGGAATGTCTCCTATGCGGGTGAATTGACATGGATGCGATAACTGATGCTGTAAAGACTGGTACTAGCACCATAGGTATAACCTTCGATGGAGGAGTTGTAGTTGGCGCGGATCATCGAGCAACTATGGGACATTTCATTGCTAACAAAAGTGTGAAAAAACTATTCAAAATATCGAATAATGTAGCATTAACTACAGCAGGATTAGTTGGACATGCCCAGTCATTATCTCGTACATTAGTAGCCGAATTACGTCTTTACGAACTAAAGCGTAGTCAACAAATGACCGTTCGCGGTGCCGCTACTCTAACTGCCAACATACTTGTCGGCCGTCCTCACTATGTCCAACTTCTGATTGTGGGTACTGATGAAGATGGACCTAGTGTTTACAGTATCGATTCAGCCGGAGGTGCAATCCCTGATGTTTACTGTGCAACTGGTTCAGGTAGTCCTTACATGTACGGTGTCCTTGAGGATCAATACAAGGATGGCATGACTCAAAATCAAGCTCTAAAAGTCGCAGCAAAGGCACTATTGGCTTCTGCGCAAAGAGATGCTGCAAGTGGAAATGGCATGGATTTGGCCGTTATAACCAAAGACAAGGGCTTCCAGCAGTTATCTGAGGCAGAGGTCAAGAGCCTTCTCTCAAGCCTCTGAATTTACTCCACGGCTTTGGCCGCACTGCCCAATTTGGGCTTGCTGACGAGGGTGGAGTTTAGCCCGGGAGGGATTAAATGAGACTGACATTATCAGAAGTGAAGCAGAGAGTATCAAAACTCGTGCCTGAGAATATCGATTACGAAGTAGATCTTGAAGCGGGCTCTATTGCCATTATCACGCCTCAACCTGAGGCTTTTGGAGGTTCAGGGCAATCATTGACAGTGAAAATAGCGAAGGATGTGAAACGGCGAGTGATTATACGGCCACACCCTAGCATACTTGCTGATGAAGAAACTGTTCGACAAAAAGTCAACGAGATAATCCCCCCTGAGGCCGAAGTTCGTAATGTATGGTTGGACCCAGCACTTTCAGAGGTGACTTTAGAGTGCGATGACCCTGCTGCTGCTGTTGGTCCAAAAGGGGTTCACGTCAAATCTTTGAGAGATGAAGTTGGTTGGCTTATTTCTATAGACAGAGCTCCTGCTTTCGAGAGTCGAACTCAACATGACATCAGGCGTTACAGAAAAGAGTTAGCAGATGAAAGGAAGGCATTATTGCGAAAATTCGGAACTCGAATTTATCGTCCGAAAAGATCAGGAGAGCCCTGGGTTCGGATTACCGCTTTAGGTTCCTATAGAGAAGTAGGTCGAGCAATGCACCTCGTCACAACTAATGAATCGAGAGTGCTAGTTGACTGTGGTGCGAAACCAACTATGAATAGAAGTGAAGTTCAACCCTTCTTCAATGCGCCAGAACTACTTCCGTTAGACAATTTAGATGCCATTGTCCTAACTCATGCACACGTTGACCACATTGCAATGCTTCCTGTGTTGTTCCGCTATGGCTATCGAGGCCCTGTATATTGCACACCACCTACTAGGGATTTGATGACCTTACTTCAGATGGATTACATCAAAGTCGCTCAGGCAGAAGGCGCAGAAGCACCTTACTCCAAGGCTGATATCCAAGAATGTATCAAGCATGTCGTGGATATCAAGTGGGGTGATAAAACAGACGTCGCTCCTGATGTCAAGGTAACTTTAGAGAATGCGGGCCACATTCTAGGTTCGTCTAGTGTATACATGCAGATTGGTGAAGGTAATTCTGAGCACAGATTATTATTCTCTGGCGATATTAAATATGAGCGTTCATGGTTATTCGATGCCGCTACAGTGCGATTCCCCAAAGTCGAAACTTTAGTCATTGAGTCAACATATGGTGGTCCTCAAGATTTCCAACCAAATAGGCAAGATGCAACTCAGGAATTACAGGATTTAATCCGACTTGCACTTTCTCGAGGTGGAAAAATATTCTGCCCTGTTTTCGCAGTAGGTCGTTCTCAGGAGGTTATGATTGCTATCGACCAACTATTCAAGTCTGGTGAAGTTAAACCAGTTACAGTTTGGCTTGATGGGATGATTGCTGAAGCCACCGCCATTCATGCTAGCCACCCTGATTTCCTTAATCGGGACTTACGTTCCAAGGTTCTGAAGGGCGGTATGGAAAATCCATTCAATTCAACTTGGTTTAAGCAGGTGGATAGCCGGGATCAAAGAGAATCAATACTTTATGATCCATCTCCATGTATTGTACTTGCAACATCTGGAATGATGACAGGTGGCCCTGTTATCGAGTATTTCAAACACTGGGCCCCTGAAATAAATAACACACTTTGCTTCGTTGGCTACCAAGCCTCCGGAACTCTTGGCCGACGTCTTCAACAAGGTCATGCAGAAGTGCCTTTGATGGATAAGGGGAAGACACACATGGTTCCTATTGCTTGTAATGTAGTAACTATTGATGGATTTAGTGGCCATTCAGATAGGCGTCAACTGATGGATTATGTCAAAGCACTAAATCCAACGCCTAGGAAAATCATTTGTCATCACGGGGATCCCAAAACCTGCAACGCTTTCCGCCAAGGGCTTAGAGATGAATTCCGCGTCCAAACCTACGCTCCTGCTAATCTTGAGACTCTACGTCTAAAGTGAGTAATAATTCACATTACAGGAATATCGAATCCAGCATCTTCAGGGTCAGGTGCCTCAGTGCGATTCTCGGAATCTACATCTTCAGTTTCTTCATCAACAATTTCCGATTCTTCATGATTTCCCAGTGTACTAAATATCCTAGTACTGAATGCAAGGGTTAGTGCTATTGGCATTAGTAGAAGATATGTCCATACTTCCATTGTAAGAGATTCATCCCGAATCAAAGCTCTAAGCGATAGCCCGAATAATAATGCAAATCCAATCCATCCTACCGTAGCACGGGCTGATTGCATGATGTGCCGACGGTATGCTGATTCATGATTCTGTTTGAATAAGAATCTGTCAGAAAACTATTGAACCCTGAAACATAGCAAGGTATGTGGAAGAGGACGAGGTACGCTGGCTACTAATCAAATGCCATTGTGGAAATTCATTTGGAAGTAGGGCAGGTTCGAAGCCTAGTTGCGCCCGTTGTGGTGAATCTAAACGATTAGTTACCAAAAGTTCCCATTCTAATTCGACAGAACTTTTCCGTGCAGTATCTTCAGCAAATCTTCCCGAAGAGATCCGTGGTGAGGTCGAGGCACGTCTGAAAAAAGAAAAAACAAAAAGAAATCAAAATCAACGTGTGGGTGTTGAAAAAATCCATGGTATAATGCTAGATTCTACTAATTCAGATGGAATTTTGACAATGGATAAGTTAACTCAAAAGTTAATGGAAAAGGGAGTTGAAAATCCAACGGCAGAAGAAATTCTAGGTATGGCTGAGGTTCAAGGTGTGATAATTCGTTCTGCTCCTAATTCTTGGCTTTGGCTTTAGTCAAATCCATAAGTGGTTCATTGGTGGCCCGAATACCCACGGGCCTGTGGGTTAGTCTGGTCTATGCTTGTTCGTTTGGGACGAACAGACTCTGGTTCAAATCCAGGCAGGCCCACCA
>DUIL01000034.1:2562-5845 GCA_013330385.1 Candidatus Thalassarchaeaceae archaeon | reverse complement strand
TCCCTTCACTTTAGCATATTTCACTGGTTCAAAGGAACATAACATCCGAATGAGACAATTGGCTATTGACAAAGGCCTGCGTCTCAATGAATTTGGTCTATTTCCTGAAGATGCAGCAGAAGGGAAAATTGGCATGGAAGCTGCCAAACATACTCTAACTTGTAATGATGAATCTGACATATATCGTCATTTAGGACTCGAATGGGTAACTCCTGAATTACGAGAAGACATGGGTGAGATAGAAGCGGCAGGAAGTGGCTCTCTTCCAAATCTAATTTCTTCAGAAGACATCAAAGGTGCTCTCCACAATCATACCATAGCATCAGACGGAGTCAATACATTGGAAGAAATGGCTAATGCCGCACAGAAATTAGGCTGGCAATACCTAGGAATCGCCGATCACTCAGAAATTCTCAACATTGGTGGGCGTCAGATAGGTGTGCCTTCAGAAGGTATCCCTAAGCAATCTGAAATGATTCGCAAACTCAACGAATCATGGACAGATTCAGGTCAAGATTTCCGTTTATTCCATGGTTCTGAATGTGACATAATGGTAGATGGTGGGCTCGATTATCCAGATGCAACTCGCAAATCTTTGACTCATATTGTTGGTTCAGTTCATGCTTTGGGTAGTTGGCGTGGAAGAGACGAGATTGCCAATACAGAAGCCCTAATTCGAGCTATTGAGAACCCTACTTTCACAATTCTTGGGCATCCAACAGGTAGAATTCTTCAGGGTAGAGAAGGATTCCCTGTCGATATGCACGCTGTGATACGAAGAATGGGTGAACTAAATTCAGAAGGTCATCTGAAGGCAGTTGAAATTAATGCCTCACCTTATCGTCTCGATTTGGATTGGCGATTATGTAAATTCGCTAAGCAGCAAGGGGTTCCAATTTGCATCAATCCAGATGCCCATGATGCAGAGGGGCTGAAGGATGTATGGTATGGTGTGCAAATTGCTCGAAAAGGGTGGCTTGAGGCTGCTGATGTACTCAACACAAGAACTGGTTCTGAGATGGAAGAGCTTCTTGGTTTGTGACGAAGTTTGATGATGGAGAATTAGGTGGGATAAAACATGCAGATGATGCGCGGTCTAGTATTCGGTGTTGTTTCAGTACTTCCTGCATTTTTTTTGGGGGCCTTAGCCTACTTCCTTCTTGGCGGTACATCCGGGGCAGAATGGGAGCATTGGATGTGGGGTCCATGCTGGGTACTCCCAGGTCTAATTGTTGGTGGCACCTTCCTCTTCGGTATTCGCGATGAGGAGGATGTAGAATAATGAAGAGATTAGAGAAGGCCGAAATGATTGGAACTCAACTTGACAATCTCTATCCTAAAACACCGATTCCTCTCGATCATAATGACCCTTACTCCCTTCTAGTTGCAGTCATGCTTTCCGCCCAAACAACAGATAAGAAGGTGAATCAAGTCACTCCAAATCTATTCGCAGTGGCCGACACTCCTGAAAAAATGGCTTCACTAGAGGTAAGCGTGATTCAAAATATCATCCGTGAAATAGGACTTGCACCGACTAAGGCAAAGAATCTCAAAAGAATGGCTGAGCAAATACAGGAAGGTGGTGGTGAGGTAATTCCTGATTGGGAATTTCTTGAATCATTAGCAGGAGTAGGCCACAAAACAGCAAGTGTGGTGATGGCTCAGGCTTTCGGGATTCCAGCTTTCCCGGTTGACACACATATCCATCGTTTGGCAGCACGTTGGGGTCTTTCGGATGGCCGTAACGTAGTCAAAACGGAACGTGATTTGAAAGCGGTCTTTCCTGAAGAAACTTGGAATCGTCGTCATCTACAAATTATCTACTTCGGGCGAGAGTATTGCCCTGCTCGTGGTCATGATTTGTTATCATGTTCTATTTGTGGATGGGCGGCTACTAAGAAGCGAATTCGTGACGAATCGCGCTAACTGCGAATGAATAAGACGCCGCCTAAAACAACTAAAATTGTCCCAATCCCCAACAAGGGCATCTGTAGTGAACTAACTAAATCTCTAGTTTCACGGCCATCTTGACACTGTCCGTCATCCCAACCTGTAATTTGACCAATTTGGCCAGTTGTCGAATCACAATTTTCTTCAAGTTCATTGTCGATGTAGTCAACAACCATACCTGCTCCAATCCAACCAATAATGAATAATGCTCCGATGACTAAAGATAGAGTCCCACCGAAGGTTCCTGCTTTGCCCATGAGGTGAACCATTCTCTGATTATTCTTGAATCCTCTTAGCACGAGGTTTCTTCATGCTTCACCGGGTCGAGTTGTTATGGTAGATGATTGGGTGACGTTAGAAGTAGGCGATAAGGCACCAGATTTTGATGTGCTTTTGACCGATGGTAGTCAGGTTAGTTTGAATGATATATTGTCTAATGATGAAAGAGTGGTACTATACTTCTATCCGAAAGACAACACACCGGGATGTACCACTCAGGCTTGTGATTTTCGTGACAATTATTCTATTCTTCAGAGTGCTGGTTATAGAGTATTAGGAGTTTCCAAAGATTCCTCCAAATCTCACCTGAATTTCACAGATAAGTATGAACTAAACTTCGATTTAATTGTCGATCAGGATATAGAACTACACCAAAAATATGGAGTTTGGCGCGAGAAAAATAATTATGGAAAAACATACATGGGAGTTTCTCGTTCAACCTTTGTGATAGATACAGACGGTTCATTGATTTGGGTAGGGTATAACATTAGGGCTAAAGGGCATGTTGAGAAACTAATGAGAGAACTTAGTATTGAGTGATTGTATGAATATCGAGGAACGTAGAGCTGTAGTCGCCCTTTACCTAAGGCGTTGTGTAACTTACTCGGACGCATCAATAGAGCGTAAGGTCGCTAGAGGTGATGACCCAAATGAGATTGCACGTTGGCAGGCTTATCGGGACTTTTCAGCATACTCTGCCAATGAGGTTGAATCAGGTACTCTCGATACTTGGTTGTCAGAAGGTGATTACAATCCTAAACCCTCCACCCCCTTCTCTTTGGAGTCTAGTTCTGTGTCACTATCATTAGATGAAATGCCACATAATGAACGTAGAGAATGGTTGGCAGGGCTATTGATGCCACGTCCAGTTGTATTGGTTAGTACGGTTTCTGCTGAGGGTGCCCCTAACCTAGCACCGATGTCTTCTGTGTCAGTAGTATCCAATTCCCCCCCACTTCTAGCGATGTCTCTTTCTGTAGATCTTAATGGTCGGCCGCGTGATACCTTAGTTAATCTTGAAGGTGTTGGAATTGGTGCTCAAGTAACGATTTTT
>DUIL01000034.1:0-2168 GCA_013330385.1 Candidatus Thalassarchaeaceae archaeon | reverse complement strand
CATAGCAAATCAGAATGGGATGAAATCAAACATAACCCTCCAACATTCAGCCCGGCACTTGCGGCAATGCATTGTGAACTTGTTGAAATCAATCCATTACCCTTGGGCGCATCCAGTAAAATCGTTATTCTGAGGGTTAAAGAAGTTGAAATTCCTAATTCTATAGATTTACAATCCATCCCTTCGAAATTGTTCCAGATTGGATTTGACAGTTTAGGCCCTGGTCCAAATTCCAAAGATTGGCGTTATGGATTAAGCAATTATGAATCTACTTCATCTGATAATTGACTCCATTTAGCCATCCCTAGCAGATGTCTATCTGTGTCTACTCGCATTTTACTTCCCCCAATCATCAGAAGTGTATCAGATTCATTGAGAGCAAATACTGGCAATCCATTTTGTTCACCTAGATTCTGGAATCGTCGCCGACAAACATCCTGTTGGCTTGGCATGTGAGTTAGAGAGCTTAGGTCCGCAATAATCAGGTCACCTGATACCAGCCTATTCTCCATTCCATTGAGATTCATTCTATGAAGATCATCAGGCTTGATATAGTGAACGAATCTTTTAGCAGGAGGAGTCATCCTGTGTATTCTATCACTCCACTGAGGTTCACCTAAATCATGGAAAGAGTCATCTTTCTGTGGTCCGGGATCTGCAGACCTCTTCTGCCTAGGAGCAGGTGCCGCCCTAGAATTAGACGAATCAGGCAATCCTAGCAATCGGAATAGATTAACCACAAGGACCGGATTGTACTCATTGGCTTGAGTCCTTCCCTTGAATGAAGAGTAAGGCTGAGGTTTTCATTTAACTAATAATTTAGCCATCACTCTTCTTCGGATGAATCAGATTCATCACCTAAGAGGTCTCCAAGTGCCTCATCTAAGTCTTGTTTTGGTTCACTTGCTTTTTCGTATTGATGATCGAGTTCGGTCATCTGGATAGTTGGGGCCTCTTCCATCACCGGTTCTTCTTTCCTCTGAGGATCATTATCATCTGTAGTTTCATTGTTGATTACTTTATTTTCATCATTCCCAGTTTTTCTAACCTTTCTTTTTTCTTCATCATCACTGAATGGATCGTAGTCAACATCGTCGAAAGCATCATCCATAGAAATTCTGCTAACTCTAGCTCCGACAGGAGCTTCGACTAGGTCAGAAGGCTTGCGTAGCCTCATGACCAAAATACCACCTAAACTTGCAATAACGACGATTAATATCAGTATCATTTCTCCACCTCCGAGTAACTCGCCGAAACTGAACGGTTTCTCAACTACGCTAACTGTAAAGGTGAATGAATCGCTAGTATCTTCGTCTGAAGCAGTCATTTTCACTGTTCTTTTCCCTGGGGAATCAAAATGCCATTCAAACCAAATTCCTGTTGCATCCTCATCGTTGTCTTTGATTCCATCACCGTCACTATCTGATGATGTGTCAAGGTCCCAAACATAGAGCATATTTTCTAAATCAAATGTAGAGTCAGTAGTTAAATTAGCTGAAAGATATACAGCATCACCTTCAGTAGGATTAGCGTTGTCAATCATTGCATGTGCACTAGGTTTCACATTGTTTACTACTATCGGTATCTCAGCATATACCATTTCACCATCGTCGTCAGTAGTGTGGAATACAATCGAACTCGGAGCATTTTGTGCATCATTCCAAGATCCGACAAAAGTCAATCCCTCAAAGTCACAGTCATCGATTTCAGTTCCTTCTCCATCAGAATTTATTGTAGGATTAGTATCATAGCAATTTTGAAGACTTTCCAAATCACTAGATGTATCCCAAACAGAGGCAGTAATCTGAATTTCACCATCTTCAGCAACAGGGAGTGGAGGCGCTATTGGGTTAATCATTGGTACAACATTGAGAATCTCTATTGGTACAGTTAGGGTTTCAGTACTTTCTCCATCATCGTCTGTAACAACCAATGTTGCAAGATGTATTCCGCTAGTCGTGTATGTGTATGTGATTGTTGATTCGGCTCCAACACTCGACTGAGTTATTTCTGGATTCCCATTTTCATCAGCATCAGGAGTCCAAAGATGAGTCAATTGTTCAATATCGTTATCGGAATCTTCAGCCCAACCAATAATGCGGACTTCGTCTCCTTCCAATGCACTATACTTACCATAACTATTCGGAGTTAATTTGTTATTGCCGATC
>DUIL01000070.1 GCA_013330385.1 Candidatus Thalassarchaeaceae archaeon | reverse complement strand
CCAGACGAGATCAAGACAGCCGCGGAAATGCTTCTATCCGAGAACCGGCGGATAGAGGTCTTCAGGGTCCCGGAAGGAACGATGCCGTGAGCCTCACAAGCCGACAGGACACACCAGAGAGCCTGGGCATCGAACTGCTGCGGGACATCCGCACTGTTTGGCCCATCGGGGAGCCGACCGTGGCAGCAGCCGAACTGGTGAAACTGCTCCGTGCGGTTGAGGAAATGCGCTGGGCCGAGCACCGAGGTAACGGATTGACCGCCAGGAGCCTCCTGCAGTTCCTTAGGCAGTTCGGCATCCACAGCCACAATAAGGAAGGCGCGAATGTCTATGCACACGCCGATCTGGCCGATGATGCGTTGAATGGGAGCAATCTACGGATTGTGTACCAGTCGATAAGTTGGCAGCCGAGAAGCCGTTCAAAGTTGGATCACGCAACGTTACGCAAACAATTCCGCCGTCTATAGACATGTATAGTTGTGCCCTATGCGAAGACAGCACATTGAAGAAGATGACTCAAACGAAGTATTGATCAATTCATTGGACGATATAGCAATTGACGGTTCTAGCACCTTTGTGGTCAATCATGTATCTCGGTACCTCCTGACCAACGGAGAAGACGCCGAATGGGATGGTCCCCAACCGGTACTCATCCTCTACACCAAAGGTCGTAAGTCTGGTGAATTCCGCCGAAATCCAGTTCTGTATTTTGACTATTTTGATCGTAGATACATCATCGCTTCAAACGGGGGGCTGAATTGTCATCCGGATTGGTACTTCAATCTAAGGACAGAATCTCAAGTCTTCGTTCGAGTAATGTCAGAGATCTATGAGGCAAGCGCCAGAGAACTCCAGAGCGTCCACCGTGACAGGATTTGGAATGCACTAGTATCTATCTATCCCATATTCTTACAGTTGCAAGAAAATCTTGAGCGACGATTTCCAATAATAGAAATAATACAAACATAATTTGGTCCGTATATTGGAAGTGCCATTATCTGATATCAATAGTTCACTTCATGTGTTTTCCAAACTTACGGATAGAGAAGGTGTTTCCCCATCCCAGGTATCTTCGGTTACTCCTTCGTTTCTAAGTCGGAACTTCTCAATTCTCTCGGTTTGGGTTTTGGGCATTTGCTCAACGATTCGAATATATCTTGGTACTTGAAAGTAGGCCATATTCTCAGTGCAGAAACTTTGTAACTCTTTCTCTGTCCAGTGAGAATCACTTTCCCGCACGACGGCCACCAGAATCTCGTCTTCACCCACTTCCGAAGGCACAGCTACAGCAGCGCATTCCAATACTCCAGGAAATTTTTGCACCACTGATTCCACTTGCCAAGATGAGATCATTTCACCCCTACGCCTGAATGCATCTTTTTGTCGATCCAAATAGAAGAAATATCCTTCTTCGTCTAAGTACCCCAAATCGCCCGTATGGAACCATCCATTCCTGATCGCTTCCTGGGTAGCATCAGAATCTTGGTAGTATTCAAGCATCATTGTCCAAGGAATCTTCGGCCGCGTGACTACCTCTCCTCTATTTCCAGGTTGTACATTTTGGCCAGACTCGTCAAATATCGCCACCTCAGCACTGTCACTCTCCTTACCCCCTGAACCACGAAGCGATTCAATCGCCGGTGTATCAGATATTGGGAAGAGTGTGGGCAACGCATTCTCTGTCATGCCATATGCATAAACTATTCGGAGGTCAAATCGTTCTTCCCACTCATTCCAAATCTCTAGTGGTACGGGCACGCCGAATGCCAACCGAGCTTTGTGAGCATTGTCAATTGTTGTAGGTTCTTGGTTCCACAGCATCAACGGCATTCCTCCAATAAAATTGAATGCTGTTACATTATTGTCAATGAGCTTATTCCAAAATCCCGACGCTGTGAACTTGTCATCCAGAACAATTGTCGCACTAGCTGCCATCGCTGCAAGAACAGAATAGTTCTGGGCATTAATGTGAAATAGTGGTAAACAGGTATACAGAATATCATCAGATCGGTATTCGCAGTTTAGGACCATCTGTTCTGCCGCAACTAGGTATTGCCCCTGCGGAAGTACACAACCTTTCGGACGTCCTGTTGTTCCAGAGGTGTACAAGATTGATGCTGGATCGCCAGGCGCAAGCACACATTCTGGTGGCGGGTGCGTACTATTGTTCGCTAATTCAGTTGAAAGGTCTCTAGTTTGAGTTCCCATCCCTTGCTGACCTTCTCCAGTTTGCCTCACTACAATCTGTTGCACTTTAGGTACCGATTTTTCTATATTGAAGAACCTGTCACTATATTCTTCATCAATAATCAGTAGGCTACTATCAGAATGGTCTAATTGGTATGCTAGACCTTCACCCACATACGCTGTATTGACTGGACATACAATGGCACCAATTTTTGCCGCACCAAACCACACTGTAACCCATTCCACACAATTCTTCATCATAATGGCGACTTTGTCGTCTCGTTTCACCCCGAGGCCAATCAACATATTTCCTGCCTGATTAGCCAATAAATCAAACTCACCGTAGGACAGACTTCGTCCATGAAATATAAGAAATATCTTATCGGGTTCTGTGGTTGCACGGTTTTCTGCCAATCCTCGAATACTTCCATGCTCCCACATTTGTTTCGACAGCCATTCTGTCTTCATCGAAACCAGACCTCCTGATACTATCTAGCAATATCCATCAAAAACTTGCGAACCGTAGACACGTCACGATGCACGGATGTTAGATCGGTATCCGGATCAAGGTCCCACGGAGTTGTTAAGAATCCCGGCAATCTTTTCAATAATTTTCTCATATCTTCTAATTCGCAGTGCTCAGCACCGAATCCATTTACTATATGACCGAATTGCGACCTGTCATTTACACTGCCGTGTCGAATATTTTCTGTGTTTCCAATCCAATATTCAATAGTATTTGTTTCGGCCACCAAAGCTTCAGAGTATTCGTATCCGGGTGAAAGGAGGACAGTTGCTACTGAATAATATGCTGCAATTTTTCCAATCTGGCGATAGATTCCTCTCATTAACCAATATTCAATAACGCTATTATTGATCGCCTTTTCCTCCATTATTACCAACAGATCAACGCCTGTTTCGCACACCATCCGAGCAGCCTCACTAACGCACTCCCCAGTCAGGAATACTTCCGAATCTGACATAGGCTCGTCTGTTGGAAGTAGGGCAGAAAGCATTCCTGGACCATTGATCGCGCACGCCAATAGCGAGTTTGGGATTGACGCTCGCGTCCGCTCGATAGCATCGCGGAGAACTTGGACGCGTTCGCATTCAAGCAATACATCGGGGTTTGGAGTAAACCCACTGGAATCAGTGATGACTGGAAAACCATTTCCCCATGCCACTTCGCAGCCGACAGCTTCAGCCCAAACAGTTGGATCCAAGTTCACTGATATCACTTTTGGGTTGAACAACTCAGCGCATTCAAGCACTGCCGTACTCATCACATTAGGATCATATGCCATTTCACGTAACTCAACCTGATGAACACGTGAGGATATCGAATAGATCCAGGGAATAAATTCACCTTGAATCTGGGTAGCCAATTCTCCTATTTTATTATGCGTCACACCGTTTCCATCGATGGGCTAACTGATCTCTCCTGGCCAATCACCAAAGTACTCGAGCGCGTGTTGTGGAGGACTACTGTTCGCCCACGTCTTCATAAACTCTTCAAAGGGTTTACCCAAACTCTTTCTCTGTTCACGCGCCGCTTCGCGCTTCTTCTGAGTCTCTTGCATATCGATCCGGAAACTCTTTGAATCAAACACCACCTGATAGATTTCCCGAACTGCCCGTTCGGAGGTATAACCCGCACGGAGATCGCTGATCACAGCTTCTGGATCTCGTTCCAGAGCGTCTCCATAACCACCCCCCCCAGCTCCAATCATCATCCAGACGGCACCATCAGTGAACATTTGAGTGGGGTAAGTGGCGTAGTCAAATGTGTAGTCACCGGTTAGAAGTTGGTCTTCAATCAAGTTTGCTGTCGACTCAGGTGCCTGCCATTCACCATTTTCCATTAGTTCTTTAGCATTTGAGCCCGTGATGTAGGCCCCAGGAGTGGTATTTCCGGCATAGCCACCAAAGATTCCGGGACCAACTGGAAATTTTGTACCAAAGCCCATAGTCCCGTGCATCAGAACATCTGGGACCTTGTGGGCGAGGTACGCCGTATCTTGGCCTGAGCCCCCACGAAATTTCCCAAATCCATGGGCATCCCTTGCAATGCGGCTATACAACTTGATATATGGACCACGGATTTCGACCTCTTCAGAATCATTTGTGTCCATATAGTTTCCCCAAATACCAGTGAAGACATCTACCCCATCTGCATCAGGACGTGCTCCCCCTCCCGATCCGTTGACGGGATCAACATAGAGATCTGCCGCCATGAGTCCATGTTGGTTTACCCCCACACCAAACCCCCCAACAGCATTCGCACTCTGTGGGGCAGAAAGCTTGTCTCGATGGTCACTGTCGAAGGCCATTTTTGTTAAGCAAATGTGGGCCGCTACTTGCAACAGGAACGTAGGCCATAGTGAGCAGGAAACCGCTGCGTCGGCCGACGCACTAAGAATAGTACCGTCAGGAACGTCAAGATCGATCTGGTCCAACAATCCAATGCTGGGAGGGACATCACTTAGGAGATAACTGAAGAACGGATTGGCCAATGCAGCCAACGGCATAGTCTCATAAGCATTAAACGCGAAGGGGTTCTGTGGGGAAGTACCTTCCAGAGAGACACTAATTCGGTCATCACGCTTTGTAACAGCGCAATGGACCCTCTGCAAGCCCATATCCCCGCCAACACCATCAATAAATACCGTTGATCTATAGGTGCCGTCATTGAATTCACGTAAGCGGCGTTGAGTCTGGATCCGGCCGTCATCTACGCACCGGCGGAGTGCGCCAATAAACTCCTCCCGACCAATATCCTCAATCAAGCTATTCAAACGCTCTCTCATGCGGGTGCAAGCTGCCACCCGAGCTTTGATATCAAGTACCTGTTCATCAGGAACACGAGTCATATTTCCGAATGATTGCACTAGGTCTTCTCGAAGTTCCAAGTTTGACCCAATCTTCTGCGGAATGAGCCGCAACCCATCACTAAAGGAATTGGGAGCCCGCGCTGAGAGACCTGGTTCCAATGCACCCACTTCAGATTGATGCGCCACTGCTGAAACCCATCCAACCAAGAGACCATTACTTTGCACAGGCATGAATACGATTTGATCAGGCGTGTGCGTTGCTCCATAAATGGGATCGGTAGAAAAGAAGATGTCTCCATCATCTATTCCAACTGTCGGTTCATCAATCCATCTTTTTAAGGTATATTTGATAGGAAGTTGTCCAGTGAGAGCGTGAAAATATACTCCCGCGGCTGCGGCAGCCATGTCACCCCTGGATGTATAGATACCGGTACCACTATCCTCTGACCTTAAAGGTGTCGAAACTCCAAGCTTCGCCATCACCTCTTTTCCTTCTGTGGAAATAGTGGCAAGTTTGTGACGAAAGATTTCAAAGTCGGCATCTGACATTACGTCAGAGAATTCTTCCTCCACTTTCGTCAACACCTCTGGCCGCATTTGGTCAAGAGGACGGGAATTCTGTCTATTATCAGTTTCCTGTTCGATTTCCTGTAGTTCGATAGTCACGCAGGACATCCTTTCTCTTAAAATGAGGTACTAGTTCTCCGAAAGCCGTAAAACAGCTGTTTCGTATTCATCGATCTGACACTCCCAGCCAGGTGGAATAACCAACGTAGTAGCATCGCTTTCCGCCAGCCCTGGGCCTACCACAACATTTCCTGAGTTCAATTGGCCTAGGTCATAAACGGGCGTTGGAGCGAAACTATCATCCCACCACGCCTCGCGGGTACCAAGCAAGGACCCGCTCGGATCACTCTTGCCCATCTTCATCTTTGGAAGTTTGGCTCGTTGAGATGGGATAGAAGCACGTAAGCGGAATAGATTGATTTCAACTCCTCCAGCCGGATAGGCCGACCCCGGGCCCCAGAGTTCTATGTACTGTTCAGTAAACGAATCTGCCAACCGCTGAATATCTTCTTCACTGTCAACATGAAGAATTGTTGTTTGGACTACAGTATTTTGAATTTGAGAACCATAACGCATTTCCAATTCTAAAATATATTCAGCCTTCTTTGGGTCAAAGCCATCTTCTTCAAGTCCGCGATGCGCCTGTTGGAATAGACCATCAACCGCGCTGTTATACGCTGACGAATCCAAAATAAAATCATTCACACCACTAGAAAGGACCGGCATCAACTCATCTGTTTGATAGACATGTGCAATATCGGAAACGGCTGACCCAAAGGCACAGAACACGGGAGAAAACCGGAACACATATATTGGACCACCAGCACCAAGATAGCTTGAATATCCAACAGCGTGTGTAGCGCCGGCACCACCAAAAGCAAATACTGCAAAATCTTCAGGTTTAAGACCACGAAGAGCTACGTTCTTAAATAGATCATTTCCCGCCCGCCCATCAACAATCTGTTTGATGGCTCGAGCCGCCTCAGGAACCTCGAGGCCCAGAGGTTCAGCAACATTAGTCGCAATGACCATCCGCGCTCTCTCTATATCCAACTCAAGTTGGCCTCCACAAAACCGTTCCGGATCCAGATAGCCAAGGACTAAATCAGCATCGGTTACAGTAGGTTCACGACCCCCAAGGTTGTAACAGGCTGGGCCGGGCATAGCCCCAGCACTCCTCGGGCCCACTTCCAACCTCTCAGTTAGTGGATTGATCCAAGCTATCGACCCCCCACCAGCACCAATGGTACTAACTTCCAACATTGGAAGGCTAACGAAGAAGTTCTCAATGACCGGATGAAATGCGTAGTACCGAGGGTTTCCATCGACAACGAGACTCGCGTCAAAACTGGTTCCACCCATATCAGTAAGCACAGCATTTGAAATCTCATAATGTTCACAAAGGCGTGCTCCACCCAATAGGCCAGCTACTGGGCCTGAAGCGTAGGTATTCAAGGCTGGTGTCTTCACCACTTTACTTACTGCACCAGTATTATTAACTAAGAGTACCGGTTTTGTATAATTTCTATTTCTTAATTCATCGCCAAGTGAACGAAGTTCGTGTGACAGGTCATTATGAATATACGAGCTTAGAATAGTTGCCATTGTTCGAGGATATTCGCCACTAGTTGAGGATATTTCACTTGAGAGGAGTACTGGCATCGCACCGAGATATTTTTCTGGGTAAAGTTCATCGATGATCTCTCGAACTTCATTTTCGTGAACAGGATTCTGGAATGACCAAAGCAACGACACAACAAACCCCATAGCACCCTGGTCAACAAGTTGGTGAACCTTTTTGATTACATCGTCGCGGTCAATCTTCTGAAGCACAGATCCAGACCAGTCCAGGCGTTCCTTTACACCGACAATCATGTCTCTCGGAATCAATGGTTTTGGCTTAAACGCCGCTGCCTTATTCCGAACTTCGTCAAGCTGTCGACCGTCAACCCATGAACGAGCTCGTCCAATAATCGTAGTATCTTCAAAACCTGCAGTAGCAATCATCCCCAGTTTTGGTCCACTTCGTTCTATAAGTGTATTCATGGAGATTGTCGTGCTATAGCGAACTGATTCACAACGCGCCAGTAATTGCCCAAGTTCCAGATCTAGAGTTTTGGCAGCAGTTTCTATGGCGCGTATTGCTCCAACTGACACGTCGTACCTAGTTGTAGATGACTTGGCTATGGTGTGTCCGCCTTCATATGTAACAAAACAGTCAGTAAACGTTCCACCGATATCAAGATCAACTGCAATATCATTAATATTACTTTGTTTTGTCGCCATTATTGCTCTCACTCTCTTATCAAACTTGACTAGTGGGGATTTCTAGTAGGTATTCTTTTATATGACCTTGTGCTTGATCTTTAATTGTTCAATATCTGGTTCAATATCATGAGTAAGTGGGTGCCCAGGCGGTAGATACTCCAATTCGATGAGAACACCACAGCCAGGGCAATAGTACTCAACGATTCGACACCAATCTGGATCAGGTGCAAAGGTGAATTGGCCATCAATCACTGGGTCGTGAATTTCTTGCGGATCGCGATCTTGTATGAGGCAGCCTTCTTTATAGTTATCGTGAGCAGACCCAAGATCCCGACTGCACCTATTACACAGCCATCTCTCCCCTTTGAGATCAATATCGAGACATTCAGCAATTTGACATCTTGCAGATGTGTCCTCAGTCATTTCCGTCCTCTCTCTTCGTTGCGCTCGTACGTTTCATGACAACGTTGCGCGTGCTATCAACCCAAGCTTCGCGGACATCACTAACAAAAATAGTAGTGAATTCACAATCGATCATTGCAGGTCCAATAATCAATTCTCCAGGTTCCAATGTTGAGAATTCAAATACACGGGTATCGGTAAAGCCTGTACCATTCCAGACCTTTCGCATTGTAGAACTATCCTTAGGCAGGGCATCTACTTCAGTTTCTACACGTCCACCCGAAAGTGGTGCATGCGGTGTAGCCGCTACAGCGGTCAGTCGAACGCTTTCCCACACGAAGGAACCTAAACCATCACCCGCAATACCTGCACTGTTGAACACACGCTGTGCCGCCTCGATTGCGCTGCTAGGAGTGATCATCCCGCCATCATCGATCTCGATAAAGACGTTCTTCGTCAGATCGTCTCTAAGGCCGATTCCTGCCTCAATCTTGTATGAAACACCCGCTGGATCAAAACCTTCTCCCAGCATGTCCCTGCCCGCCTCTTCTCGCATGCTGTTTGTAATATCTTCAAGGTTGACTGCAGGATCATCAGAACCGATCGATACAGCGGTCTCGTACAGATGACATACGTCCATCCGAGAAGACCCATACGCACTAAACACAGGACTCATCGGAAAACAATAAGCATCCTGAATGCCCAAGAGATCCGCTACAGATGACACATGGTTAGGGCCACCACCACCGTAAGCAAACAGTGCAGTTGGACGAAGATCATGAGTCCTTGAATACTCAGTTAAGCCATCGGCAATAATTTGGTCGACTGCTTTTCTGATCTGCCAAGCTGCCTCATCTTCAGAAATTCCTAAAGGATCTGAGATATATTCCTTTATTCCCTTGCGTGCCTTTTCTACATCAAGTTTTCTTCTACCTCCTAGAAAGGTTTCCGGATTAAGGAATCCGAGAAGCAGATTCGCGTCCGTGACAGTGGGCAACTCAGCTCCGAGGCCATAACAAATTGGACCTGGAGAAGCCCCCGCGCTCTGGGGTCCGACCTTGATTACTCCATTTTCAACACGTGCGATCGAGCCTCCTCCACCACCTAAGGATTCCGTCATCATCAATGGCACGTCGACGGTCAGACCTTCAATGGAGACAGGTTCTCCGACCTCTGACATGATGTCGTCAATAGCTCCAATATCAGTACTAGTTCCCCCAATGTCGAGGGTCAAACAACTTTCGACATCTAGCGCTCGCCCCAATTCCCTACTTCCCACGAGCCCAGCGGCCGGACCTGAACTGTACGTATGAACAGCAATGCTCTTTGCTACTCGGGCAACAGCACCATTAGCATGCACAATCAATAGTGGTTTCGTGTAGCCGCGACGACGAATTTCTTCTTCGGCCTTGTAGAGGTGTCGAGCAAGGCCCAGATGGATATATGCCGAAAGTAGAGCAGTTTGAAGTCTTAATTGATCGTCTCTACTCTTTGAGATTCCGGCAGAAACCAATGTTGGTAGAGCTCCAAGAAAATGGCGAGGAAAGTCCCTACGGACAACATCCCGCACCGAGTCTTCAACTGTGGGATTCTGATGACTCCCCTTAATCGCCACCACCAGACCACGTGCCCCATTTTCTAGCAGTTCAATTACTGCCTTTCGGACTTCATCTTCATCAACACTTCCTTGGACTTGCCCTTTCGTATCCACTTCTGCAGCAATACCACTAACCAATCCCTCTTCGAGAAGCCAATCGTAGGCAGTGCTGCGTTCTTCAGACCCATATAGCGTTCGTTCAAAGCCACTTGACACAATTAGGCCTAACCGAGGCCCAGACCGTTGAATAATACTATTGGTCCCAAAAGTGGTCGAATATCGGATGACAGACGTCTGTTCCAACATCTCCCCTAGCGATAAGTCAAAATGGTCCGCAATCTCTTCCAAGCAGGCAACAAAACCCTCTGTTAGATCATGCGGGGTCGTGTCAACCTTGACCGTGGCCATCTCCTCACCACGTGTCGCGAACCCATCTGTGAACGTGCCGCCTGTATCAACGTCTACTGTGATGTCCACTTGCTCCTCCAAATATTCTCATTCGCTCATTGCAATACTTCTATACTCACTTTTCGAATTCATCCCCATGTTGTCAATTTGGGGAACCAGACAGGATGGTTACGTTCGAAACAGCACAAGAATATCCTCCGATATTGTGCTGAAGCCCATATCCATTTCGGATCTCAACTTGTTGAGCTTCCGCCCGGCCCAATAACTGATTGCAGATCTCAACTATTTGTGAAACTCCTGTTGCCCCAACTGGGTGACCTTTGGCCAACAGTCCTCCACTCGCACTGACAGGTAGGCGTCCCGATCGCTTAGTCTCGCCATTCTCAACCATTCTCCCACCAGCACCTTTTTCACAAAATCCTAAATCTTCATAATTGATAATCTCAGTAGCTGAGAAACAATCGTGAACTTCTGCTAGGTCAAGTTCCTTTGGTGAAATACCTGCCATTGCATAGGCAACCCTTGCAGCCTCCTGGGTTGCCGCAAATCCAGTTTGATCAACTTTTTCATGAATAAAGAGATTTTCTGTGGCAGCTCCAAATCCAGCGACCATTACAGGATTATCTGAATAACGCTCAGCGATCTCTGCGTTACACAGAATGACCGCAGCAGCCCCATCTGTTTGCGGACAACAGTCCAAGACATTAAATGGTGTGCAAACAAGTGGGCTATCAAGAACTTCTTCTACTGTTACCTGACTCTGCCTCTGGGCTTTGGGATTCAGGCTTCCATTTTCTCGATTCTTGACGACCACAGCAGCCATATGTTCACGTGTTGTGCCATATTCATACATGTGTCTAGTCGCCGCCGGAGCAAACAGCGTTGCTGCTGTTCGTGCATACATCAATGTCGGATGCCCCAAGCGACCTGATTCAAGCAGGCTATCCTTTGTCGGAAGTTCTCGAAGTTTCTCGGCTCCTACAACAGCAACTAAATCAAATACCCCGGAAGCAACCGCCAAGCAGCCCTGGCGCACGGCTTCACTACCAGTCGGGCAACCATTTTCGATCCGTGTTACTGGCTTCCCTACAAGACCAATAGCGTTCGCCAGTACTGCTCCAGAGGGGATTTCATTCCCTTGAAGTGTTCCCATCACAGTTCCGAAATAGCCAGCTTGAATTGCGTTAGGATCAATACCCTTATCAACACTATTTAATGCTTGGATGTAGGCATCGGCTGCAAGTTGTTCAAGTTCCTGATCAAACAATTCCCCAAATTCGGTAATGCCCCCACCAATGACTGCTACTCGATTCCACCCCATCACGTTGTCCCTTCATGGAGCATTTGACCATGCCTGTTTGACTGCCAAGTATTGACGCCCACAAATTTCATTCCGTAAACGGGAACGCCATCCTGTTTAGAAAAACGACGGACTGTCAACCAAACCGGTAAGCCAATTTCAATTTCTGTTGTCTCCAAATCAGAAACCGGAGCCCAGAACATGTAGCCGTCATCAAGCTCTCCAAGAACATACGCCATTTCATCACCAAATCCGGATGGAAGGAAACGATTGATCGTGAAGCTATATACAACACCACTACGCGGGAGACGGTAAGAATTCCAACTTGATTGTTTACATTGCGGACAAATCGGTCTCAGAGACGCTGGGAAAGCAACCCAATCACAATGCGAACATTTAGCTGCATCTAATCGGATTAGTTCTCCACAGTTTCTTGCATAGAAAGGAGAATAAGTTGGAAGTGATAACTTTGGTTCGTGCGCAACAATCGATCCCGCTTCCGTCAATATTGGGTGTTTCCCTTGATCTGAAAGAAATTTCCTTGAACATCCGCCAGTGGAAGAGACCCGTAAAGCAACATGTCGACTGGTTCCTTGAGCTAGCAACAGGAACTCTGTTGCCTCAGGAACGGAGATTTCCTCGAGAATGGCTAGAAACGGCGACGCTACACCATAATCGCCTAGGCCAGCGCCGGAGTCTTTCAGTTCCGGATTCAATGAAAGAACTTCTTTTCGAACATTCCTGTGAGCACCACAAAAGGCTGTCATGATGGGTGTCTTCCATTTTGACTCAGGAATAATCCTATCCACTAGGGTCTGAACTTCTGAAATATTTCGGTCCTGAAGGTAACGATTGTCTCCACGTGACGGCGCCACATTCAATGAACTCTGCCAACGATCAAACTTAACTGAGCTAATTTGTCCAACTTCTTCAATCGAAACGCTGGCTCCCTCCCTGACAGCCTCAACGATGACTGCTGCTGCTGCCGCACTTGGTGGGATCCCTGACCGAGCACCACCCCCCTCTGTTGCGATAACCAGAACGGTGCTCAAACGACCCGTTTCTACCGCGTCCATGGCAGAAACCAGTGCTGAAAGGCCCACTAGGGACTCCCCCGAGAAAGTCGAGAGTGAACAAGTGTTAGAGAGCCCCAAACCTTCAATAAGAAACTGGGCATGTGGGCCTTCGACGAACGAACCGTGCCCTATTGCAAGATACAGAGCATCAAACCTTTCGATGTCGCCGCCCCAAACCTCAATGCTTCTCTGAGCTGCTTCGAGTGCAAGGGTCACAGCATCCTCGTCAGGTCCACAAACACGAACCTCTTCTCGTTTCCCAACTACTAGGCGCCTGGCCAAGTAACTGGCCCCTGCCGTGACGGCTCCCCTACTCACAGTCTCCTCACATCAACGTTCTCAGTCCCAACTGGCTCAATACAACGACCCAAATTGCCCAACCGGGGGGCTAGGGATTTTGACGCGAACTCAAGACTACTCCCCCGGCCAGCTCCTGTTAACCGCATAATCTCAGAGTAGGAGTTACTTACGCGAAAGTCAAATTGGGAAACAATTGCGCAGTACTCTAAATCCCGTCTCACTGGTTCAATAACTTTTTCACAAGACCGGATGAGGACATCGCAAGAATTAAGATTCCACCAGTTGCAATCGGAGGCCAATAGTTTGGCCAACCCATCAGTGCAATTCCACTAAAGGTGACTTTTAGGAAGAGCACTCCAATAAAGGTGCCCAGAATGTTGAATTCCGCATTCCTGAAAGTGACTGCACCAAGAAAACATGCTGTGAACGCTTCTAGTAGGAACGGATTACCTGCGGTAGTCGATGCAACGCTGGTCCGTGCCGCAAGCAGTGCACCAGTAGTTGCAGCACACATCCCACTGATCGCAAAAGCTAGAACTCGATATCGTGATACACGAATACCGGCTAGATGAGCTGCAACAGTATTTCCTCCAATTGCATCAATTCTTCGACCGGCTACTGTACGGGATAACACAAAAGTAAGCAGGAGCAAGATTCCTGCCATAATCCAAACCATCATTCGCAACCTCAGGAAATGAAAGTCAGGCCACTCAGAGTTCGCAATCTCTTGAAATCTGTTTCGAGTTGGTAGATCTCGATCCGTTTGCCACCGGTGAACCCCAACCAATATCGCTCCAGTCCCTAGCGTGGCTACGAAGGCATTAATCCCAAAACCGGTCACAATAATTCCATTGATCGTTCCGATAATAGCGCCAATGAGCACAGCTGCCAGTAACGCCGCCAAGATTTTCCAATTATTTGGCTCCATAGTGATATCGCGAATGGAATCGGGATCAATTACTTTGACGGCAACAACACCCCCAAGACCAATAGTTCCCGCAATTGATAAATCAAAATCACCCACTACCAGGGCAATCGTAAGTCCTCCGGCCACAATCCCAAGCAGGGCCGTATTGTTAATAATTATGAACCAGTTATTCGCAGTAAAGAATTTGTCAAAACGAAATACTCCGAAAAAAGCAATTTCAACTATCAGAACAAAGACTGACGCCCATCGGGCAATAAGAGGTGCGTCAAGCGACTGCCAAAACGATTTGAATAATATTGGAACTCTTCCAACATCTACATTAGTCACAGTAATTCCTTCGTACGGGTTG
>DUIL01000186.1 GCA_013330385.1 Candidatus Thalassarchaeaceae archaeon | reverse complement strand
ACTAGAGCTAAGCTAGCAGCTTTCTGTCATGTAGGTAAGGACGCTGTGGTATCTGCTCATGATGTATCAAATCTTTACCAAATCCCAATTTCTCTATACCATCAATCAGTTCTTTCAAAGGTTGCTAACCACCTTGGATTTGAAGTTCCATCTTCGCTACCGATGCTTGATGATTGGAGAGAAATGGCAGACAAGGTGGATACACTTACAGAAGATGTTCACATTGCTATGGTGGGCAAATATACAGGCTTATCCGACTCATACCTTTCAGTTATCAAAGCCTTGCAGCACAGTGCTTTTGCAGTAGATCGCAAACTAGTCATCGATTGGATTGAATCTGCAGATTTGGACCCTATTGATAAAACTGAGAAGCATGATGAGGCCTGGGCTCTATTGAAGTCAGCTGATGGTATTCTAGTTCCTGGAGGTTTTGGTGTTAGAGGAATAGAAGGTAAGATTGCTGCTGCAAACTATGCTCGTGTCAATAATGTCCCATACCTCGGAGTTTGTCTTGGATTACAGATTGCAACAATTGAATTCTGTCGCAATGTCCTCGGATTAGAGGGAGCTAATTCAACAGAGTTCGATGAGGACACCCCTAATCCGGCAGTCGTATTCATGCCTGAAATTTCGAAAACTCACATGGGCGGAACCATGCGCTTGGGAACGAAACCAACACCCTTCCTTGTTGATGACTGTAAGATCCGCCGTCTCTATGGTGGTGCCGAACATGTTGATGAACGCCATCGTCACCGCTACGAAGTCAATCCAGAATTGATTGAGCAAATCGAGGCTGCAGGTCTAGTGTATGTGGGTAAAGATGAGACTGGGCAGCGTTGTGAAATCATGGAATTACAAGACCATCCGTACTTTGTTGGAACTCAATATCATCCCGAGTTCAAATCAAGACCAAACCGGCCCAGTCCTCCATTCCTAGGACTTTTGAAGGCTGCAGTTGGGCAAGAAATTTGATTCTCATAAATCAGGTGAAATTGTGTACGACCAAATCACAACTCTTGCTAACAATGAAATTGTAGCCTACATTGGAATGATGTTAATTCTCAGTGCGTTTTTTTTGGAAACTCGTGATCTACTAAATAGCAAAGAGTGGCCATATCTTATCCTGATGGCCCTAGGTTCTGGACTTCTTGCTGTACGAGCATACCTAATTGACGAATGGGCTTTTTTTATTCTGGAAATTGCTTGGTTTGCTGCAGCAATTCTAGGTTTATGGTCAATCAGAATGAGCTTTAGAAAAGATTGAAGTGAAATTAATCCACAGCCACAGGAAGAACCCGTGTTGTTCTATATCCTTGCAATACTTTGAGATAGCGTTTCTCAGCAAACTCTGCATCGAGAGTAGCATCGCCAGTCTCTATACGCAATCGGCGAACAGTAAGCAATTTTGCAGGAGTGCAAATTCCTAGAACATCGTTCACTCCAACTTGACTCAGAACGGCTGGCGACAATTGTAGGTTCCCACGACCAATCAAGAATCCTTGACCACCCATCGGCGAGAGTAGAAGGGTGATTGGGCCATTATGTGTATCTAGAAGTTCAAGCAATTGTTCTTCATTCAAATCGACACCAACCTGCTTTTCACCCACACTAGCATCAATCCCTAGAAGAGTTGGCTTCAAACCAACAATCTTTCCAATGGTCCGCAGTGTCCCTCCTGAGCCCCAAATTATCAATCGGTCTTCAGTCATCAGAAGTTCCTTGATATGATCGGCCAATCCTTCAACAATTTCCTCTTCTCCACTGGCTTCAACACGTTGTTTTGCACCTTGCATCCAGCGAGGACTAGCCGGAGTCATCGCTTCAGCATAGAGGCGAACGACCCATCTTCCTTCTCGATATAATTCTTCATCTAGGTCTAGAACTTCTGTGCTTGCAATTAACAATTCACCATTTAACCAAGCAGATAGAACTTCAGCCGCAGCTTTTGGCGATGAAGCAAAACATCCCGAATGCATCTTGACTCCACACGGCACACCAATGATTGGCAAATCGCTGCGACCATGTGACTCCAATGAGGCGACAATGTCCCGCGTGGTACCATCACCGCCGCCATAGAGAAGAAGATCAATTCCTGAATTCAATAGATTTGCAATGAGTCCTGACGAGTCTGCAGCACTCGTATTTCCAGTGGATTCGTGAACCGTTTCAACCGTGCCGATATCGTCACTTATCCAATCAGTTCCCATTCGTCCTTCTGAAGTGACCCACTCTATCTTGGAACAATCTCGATGTAATTTGAAGAAATAAGCCAAGCAATCCGTAACACGGGGTCCAGCACGGTCTTCAGCACCCTGTGAACGGGCGTACTCGGCCTGTCCATCAGAGCCTTTCAGACCCAATCTTCCACCGAGACCTGCGTCTGGATTGACCAACAGCCCGAGTCTTACCACGCTCTTCGCATCGGGGGCGCGTTAATATCACCACAGCCTGCCCTAGTTCCCTCATGCGAATCGTTGTGGCACTCGGTGGCAACGCACTACTGCGTCGTGGCCAGCCGATGACGGCAGAAAATCAACGAGAAAATGTCAGGATAGCTGCCAAATCCCTCGCTCCAATATCAACTGACAACCAACTCGTAATCAGTCACGGCAATGGGCCTCAAGTTGGGCTATTGGCTCTACAATCAGCAGCCTACGAAGAAGTGGAAGCATATCCCCTCGATGTTTTGGGTGCACAGACGGAGGGTATGATAGGATACATGATTGAGCAAGAATTGGGCAATCTATTATCCATTGAGATTCCATTTGCTACTATCTTAACAATGGTCGAGGTAGATCCCGAAGACCCAGCCTTCGATAATCCAACCAAACCCATAGGCCCAATTTACAGTGAGGAAGATGCTGCTAGACTCTCAAATGAGAAAGGATGGATAATGAAACCAGATGGAAAACATTGGCGTCGTGTAGTACCATCTCCTGAACCTCACCGAATCTTTGAGTTACGCCCTATTCACTGGCTATTGGAACAGGGAACAATCGTCATCTGCGCGGGTGGTGGTGGAATTCCAACAATATACGACGAAGATGGGAATCTATCAGGCGTTGAAGTTGTAATTGACAAGGATAGAGCAAGCGCCCTTCTAGCCTTTGAGTTGGAAGCGGATTTACTGGTTTTGGCCACAGATACAGATGGTGTCTATCTTGATTGGGGCACTGAAAGTGCAAAGAGAGTTGAGAAAACTACACCAGATGAGATTGAACAATACGAATTTGCAGCCGGTTCAATGGGGCCAAAAGTCGAGGCTGCATGCGACTTCGTAAAGCGCTCAGGACAGCGCGCTGTGATTGGTGCTCTAACTGATTTAGAGGCCATGGTCAATGGCACCGCAGGTACCCAATTCACCATCGAATAGGTGGATTCTTTGCCAAGGACTTCATATCATTTGTTCGTCGGCGTAGCCGACGGAGACACAGTACATGTCCATGATTGCAGTCGATGTTGGTGCTGAAGGCACCCACGAATACGCAACCGGAATCACCGCTGGTGAGGTAATCAAGAATGTCCATGGCAAGAAATCAGGCGCTGTGGCGGCCCTTGTCGATGGAGTTGAGCGCGACTTCTCTCATATTCTCGAAGCAAATTGTTCCGTTGAGCCGATTCTTGGTGAATCCGAGGCTGGTCTCTACATTCTACGCCACTCATGTGCTCATTTGCTTGCTCAGGCTGTCGTCGAGATGTTCCCTGATGCAAAACCAACTATAGGTCCTCCAATTGATCACGGATTTTACTACGATTTCCACATGAATCCTATCGGGGACGAAGAGTTGCGGGCTCTTGAGAAGAAAATGAATCAGCATATTCGTGCAAATCATGCAATGGTTCGTGAAGAGTATGGGAATGATGAACTGCGTGAGATGTTCTCAGATAACAAATTCAAACTCGAAATAATGGATGACAAAATAGGCCATGATGTTGGCTCTTCTGCATATCGTCAGGGTGACTTCGTTGACCTATGCCGAGGCCCTCATGTCCCGAGTACTGCTCATCTAAGGTGGTTCAAACTGACTAGCACTAGTACAGCATACTGGAGAGCTGATAGTAAGAGAGAATCTCTAGTTCGCATCTATGGGATGTGCTATGCAACCAAGGACGGATTAAAAGAACGTCAGCGGCAAATCGAGGAAGCATCAAAGCGTGACCACAAGAAAATTGGCAAAGAGATGGAACTCTACATG
>DUIL01000168.1:6228-6508 GCA_013330385.1 Candidatus Thalassarchaeaceae archaeon | reverse complement strand
AATCATCACTGCCATCAGTGTCTCGTGACCGGGTGCATCGACGAATGAAACAACTCGAAGTAATTCCTTATCGCTATCTTCTTTACCCTCAGGATGCTTTTCTTTAGGATAATAATCTCCTTTTTTGGTTTTATAGAAAGCCGTATCTGCATAACCTAGTTTGATACTGATTCCCCTCTTTCTTTCCTCAGAGTGAGTATCTGTCCAAACGCCAGAGAGAGCACGAGTTAAGGTAGTCTTGCCGTGATCTACGTGACCGACCATGCCGATATTGACTTCA
>DUIL01000168.1:0-5919 GCA_013330385.1 Candidatus Thalassarchaeaceae archaeon | reverse complement strand
CATGCCGATATTGACTTCAGGCTGGCGAGGAAGTTTGCTTGCCAGACTCATCAACTCCTGCCGATTCATTCCTCTTCATTTGAGGGTGTCTCAGCAGCAGCCTCTTCTTCGAGACCAAGGATTACAGGAAGAGAACGCTTCCCAGCTTCGACGACCTTCAGATTTATCTGACGGGTGTCCTGACTGATGATGTTCCCACGAAGGTTTCTACGCTTACGAATACCATCGTACTTGTAGCGATAGACCTGTGCGTTCTTCTTCACGTAGCGCTTGCCTTTGTAGCCAACACCAGGGCTGACAAGAACCGATTTTATTCCTGCTCCATCTAGGTCAGGACGCATGGGTCGACCAGTGACATCAGAGCCTCCAGTAATCTGCAATTTGTAGCCACTTAGGGTCTGGTCACCCTCTCCAACGAACATTCCATCGACACTGTCGCCAATCTTCTTTCCTAGGAAATGGTTGTAGTTTGAGCCGGTGATATCAATTGAATATGCTCGCCCATTCGCTGCAGGGTTGGTATCGTTAACCACTGCCTTGAAGGCTTGTTCTTTTCCCGCCATGATGTCACCTGAACGGCCTCCCGACAAGAGACCCCTATAAGAGCGGTTCGGAATCACCTACGGTGAAGGTTTCAGCCTCGCAGCAATTCTTTCTCGATTCTACTCTCAAGTGTAGCGGGGGCTGTATTTGTCATTGTGATGTGTTGTGTTCTACCTCGACCGGCACTAGCATTAGCAGTCTTTGTTTCAATTAGACCTTCAATTTCAAGTGCCTTGAGATGCTTCCAAAAGGTGGTATAACTACGAGGTTTGAAGGCAAACTCTTCGCAAACTAATTGATACAATTTCTGTGCATCTCCACTTGAAATTTCATTGGTTTTCTTCAGACGTCGGCAGATACCAAGTAGTACTAATTTCTGATGAATTGAAAGATTGTCAACTTGTGCGGGTTCAAGAGATGCCTTGCGTAACGTACTCGGCCGTACATCTTCAGGTAGAACATCGCCGCGACCCGCTTTCTCAGCTCTGCGTATAGCAGCATCAAGCAACTCAATAGCCATTCTCGCATCTCCAACATCAGCGGAGAATCGACCAATTTTACTCAATGTTTCATCAGATACAGCCCCAGTTCTGCAGGCAACTCCCGCCCTTTGACCTGCGATTCCCGTAAGTGTATCTGCATCGTAAGGTTGTAATTCAATGATATTTGATTGACCTAGGCGTGAAATTACTGCAGGTTCGAAGTACTTCAATAGAGTATGATCTTGACTTACTAGAATCAGGGAAATAGAACCCGTATGTTCCTGCCCCTCATCTATTCGTAGAAGTTTGTAGATAAGGTCAGAGGAATCTCTACGAACTAGAACATCGACTTCATCGAGAATCAGTAGCAGATGGCTTTCATGAGTATGCAGGTTTCGACGAATAGTTTGGATAATCTCGCCAGTACTGAATCCCCTCTCAGGGTGGCGAGAATCTAGAGTCAGAGCAATTTGCTGTAGGACCTGTGACCCTGTTGGGTGATTGCGGCAATTGACATGTGCGAGAACAATCTTTCTGCGTCCATCCAAATGGCGTTGAATGTCCTCTCCGAAACGTTGTGTCAGAACAGTCTTTCCAGAACCTACTGGTCCTAAGATGACTGCCCTACAACTAGTGTCATGATTCTCTATCTGAGAAAATAACGATGCCATGTCGCTGAGTTCAACATCGCGTCCTATGAGATGGGGGGGAATCCAGTCGTACGACAAGGGGCCCTTGTCTAGCAGGACTTTGCCTGCTCCGATGCGGTCGAGGTATCCTGCCATTCATTCGATTCGTGCTTTCACCGTTATTAGAGATATTTGCTGCAGCGCGCACGTATGTACGCGAGTGTGACGCATGCGCGCGAGAGACGAATCAAGGAATTTCATCAAATTGATAGCCATTTTCCCATTGTTTTTCACCAAGTGCCACTTCTAATTCAAATGGCGTAATTAGTGGCTTGTCATACTTGACCGCATCATCTATGGCGATGCGTGGGCAGGCAGTATTTACGAATGCATCAACGGGGTAAAAATCGATAAGGTCAGGTCCTACATGATCTAAGGCAAGTAAGTATCCTTTCTTGCCATGTGTCTCAAGTAGTCTTTTCATCCGAATCGCTAGATTACGACGCATTTGTCCGGGCTTCTCTCCGATTAGAATACCGAATGAATTGGCATTATCAACTGCAAAAATTAGCCCCATGCGCTGGCGAAGGATACGCTCGATGCGCTCTAGAGACATCTCACCCGCTTCACCAGTGTAAGGGTCTAGCAGAGCAAGAGGCTTACCTGTGTGCATGACTAGGCCTATTGGGTGAAAATCACCAGAACCAAGGAAGAGGTAGTGACCAATTGTGGGATCATCTCCTGAATAGTTGCAACCTAATACTTGGCCAGGGAAAGTCAAGCGGGCTCCTCCTATTGGTATTTCTACATCAAAGCCCGCTTTCTCCAACCTTTCTTTGTATTCTTGTAGTAAATGCAAGTGCTGAATTGACCCAACTAATCCCAATCTGGTTCCGCTTAGAGGTGCTACACGTCCAACTGCATCTAGGAAACGCTCCTGAGCCTCCTCGTCTGTTAACTCTTCTTCTTTCTTTGACATTCGAGCCTCAGCAATTGCCTTGTGCCTTGCTAGAATAGGTACAACAGGGTCAATTTCAGGATCTCCATCATAGGTTACAGGAATGAAATGAGTAGGCATTCCTGAATCGATATTCATTGCACTGTGTCCCATGTGCGCAACTAATTCCACTCCCATCATGCGCATCTTGTCGTGCACTAAATCGCACGCACCATAGCATGGGTCAGCAGCAAGTACAACCTTTGCCGCCGAGTTCTCTTCGATAGCATCCATCATCTCAAGAGCCTGCATCTTCAGACCTTCTGGAACTTGTAGTGCAACTAGACGATGGTCATTGTCTTTGATTCTCTCGACTAAATCGTCGAGTTGAAAATCATGACGCTCCAAATCCATGGTTTGACCAACTCGCCGTCCGAGGTCCTGTATTTGAGCGGTTGCATGGGCTAGAAGGTCTTCTCACTCGACAATCTCGACCTTTCCATCGATGATGTCTATACGTGCGAGTGAGCGAACTGGCCAATGGGGCCGTTCTCTGTTCAGGCGTTCTCTACCTTCTCCCTTTTCGATTGCAATAACAACGTCTTGAAGGATAACTCCCATGTTTTCAAGAGTCTCCAATAGTGGTTCAAGAGTCCCTCCAGTTGAAATCACATCATCTACAATTACTATTCTTTCACCAGCCTCAATATCATTGATATAGACGGTTGATTGAGAGTAACCAGTTGCTACATCTACACGAGTTTCTCCTTCCATCCCATACGAACGCTTACGGATAACAACAGTTGGTTTTCCCGTTGCATCTCCCACAGCTGCCAGTAGTGGTAGTCCCATTGCTTCAACTGTTACAAGGAGGTCAACCTCGGACCAATCTACACTAGATACAATTAGATCTCTGGTGGCTCTCAAAACATCGGGGTCCATTCTAGGAATTCCGTCAGAAATGGGATGGATGAAGTAGGGGTATTCTCCCTTCCAAATGATAGGGGCTCCTCGCAGTGAGTTCTGAAGAATAGTCAACGGGTCACCGGGCGACATACCCAGTCGACCTCATATTAGTCCCTTAACTCTCAGGTGCTCTTCACCTCGAGCAACTCTGATGTGAGTTGGGCTAGGGAATTTCATTCCAGCCTTACGAAGAGCATTGCGAGCATCGAGATAGAATTCTGCAGATGTGTGAATTGATACGATGACATCATTCTTCTTCACTCGGGCCGCAGTACCGACATTCTTGCCGAAGGATAGGCGCATCCCTTGAGAGACACGATCTGCTCCTGCTCCTGTTGCTTGCTTGTTTTCACGAAGGATGTTGTGAGGATACTTGTGGACACGAAGAGCATAGCCCAGTTCTCCAGCGGCTTCTCTAATGGTAGCATTTGATACTTGGCGGGCTGCCTCAAGTGCGGTGTGACGAATCTGAACTGCATTGTCTACAGTTAGATTGACAACCACTTCAAATTCACCTGCTTCGGCAGCCTTACGGTTACCCATGTGATAGCGTAGAATTCGGTTATTTGGGACACCACCGGTGTACTCTCTGCGTGTGTAAGCCTGGCCTTTGACCTGGCGATACATCTTTGCTGGCTTGCGTGCCATCTATACTACCTCGGACTCGGCCGACCTGCCCGCTGTATATAATGCTGAGTGAAGCCCCGTAGGGGCTGTATTATCCTGTTCGTAGTCTCTCGCTCTCCGATTGAACAACCCTTACTCCCGCAACAATCATCAAGAAGCCAATGAGGAGTGTCCAACCTATCTTTTCACCAAGTAACCCGACTCCACCTAATACTCCAAACACAGGTACTAGGAACACATAGGAGGAGGCAGCGGTTGCTCCCAATTTCTCTATTCCCATGGCGAACCAATAGTAGGCTAATACTGTAGAGAGAGATCCAAGATATAGGATTGCATACCAATCTTTCATTGTGGGTTCAGGAATTCCGTGTTGCCAGGCATCCATTGCTGCGAATGGAGTAAGCATCAAAGTTCCTAGAAGTGAATACCAAACTACAATCTGAAGTGCAGTAGCTTCCTCTTCCCCCTTGCGTCGTTCCATCATTCGCTTGGTCATGTTAGTTGTAAATGCCCAACTTAAAGACGCGATTAGAACCAATAGATTCCCCAAAATTCTTTCATCAGCAGGTAGATCTGTGTTAGGGGACCATCCTGTAACAACAAAGACTCCGATAAACCCACACATCAACCCAATGAACATTCTGCGAGATATAGGTTGACCTAACATTGGAGCTGCTAGAAGTACTGTGAAAATAGGATTGAAAGTTATGATTAGTGAGGCATCACCTGCTGCTGTATACATCATTCCATGCATGAAGAATGCTTGGTAGAATAAGACTCCAGTTGTAGCTATAATTATCAGCGTTTTCCATGATTTCTTTTCTGCTGGAAGCCATTTCACAGGTTGTCCTTGTGAATATTGAATTGCAAACCAAATGTAGAACAGTAAAGTTGTCACAATATATCGAAGCCATGCTCCCGTCATTGGAGGAAGCCCTGTGGCCAATATTCTCCCAACAGCCCAAGATATCCCCCATATTATCGCAACGAGTAGCATTAAACCATGCATTCCCAATTGTCTATCTTGCTGCATCGAATGGCCCTCCTCTTTGCATTCGCCGAGGTTTTCAGACATAAGATAGTATGAGGGATGCAATAGCCGCCCCATAGGGGCGGAGAGGGTATTGCTTATGCACCCCCGGCTCTGTGAGTTGACCTACGCGCAGCGTTAGCGATGGAGGTGAATTTGATGTCAAAGCGTTCAATGCTCGATCAGTTTGCTGAGATTAAGGCCCAACATCCCGATACGGTTCTCTTCTTTCGAATGGGAGATTTCTATGAGATGTTCCATGATGATGCCGTTCTCGCATCAGAAGTACTAGGGATTACTTTGACCAGTCGAGACAAAAATTCAGACTCCCCCGTTCCAATGGCAGGAGTTCCTTGGCACTCTGTAGAATCATATCTTCAAGGAATGCTGAAAGCGGGATACAAAGTAACCTTGTGTGAGCAGGAAGATGAGTTACGCCCTGGCTCAAAAATTCTTGAGCGAGTGGTAACTAGAGTCTACACTCCAGGTTCACTGTATGAAGAGAATTTGATTGGAGAGGATGGTTCTAGTCTGCTAGCCGGAATTGTTTCTCGAGCAGATGGATTGGGTCTTGCAATTCTTGATTCATCGACAGGTAGGGCTTGGTTACAGGAGCATTCAGGGGCCGGTCGATTTGAGAGAATTAGGGATGAGTTACAGCGTTGGGCGCCAAGCGAATTAGTTCTAGGAAAGAAGGATGCTGAA
>DUIL01000140.1 GCA_013330385.1 Candidatus Thalassarchaeaceae archaeon | reverse complement strand
AGGTTCTACACAAGCCAAGGGGATTGTTATTGAGAAGGTTGGTATCGAAGCGAAACAACCTAACTCAGGAATTCGCAAGGCTGTGAAAATTTCACTCATTCGTACCGGTAACAAATTAACCGCTTTCGCACCTGGTGATGGGGCGATTTCTTTCATTGATGAGCACGACGAGGTTCTCGTTGAGGGAATCGGTGGACGCATGGGTCGTTCATATGGTGACCTTCCCGGAGTCCGATTCAAGGTAATCAAGGTAAATGGAGTATCTCTAGATGAGATGGTCCGTGGACGAAAGGAGAAGCCAATCAGGTGATTGCTATGTCTGAAGAAGCAGAAGAAGTAGTTCAGCAAAGTACTCCTATTGCGGGTATTGGAACCATGGTCTTTGGCAAGTGGGATGCAAGCGAGGTAGTTTGTGGTGATCCCGGCTTAGCGCCATACATCAATCTCACAACTATCGGTACGCCACACAGTGGTGGTCGCCATGCTAATGCATGGTTTGGTAAGGCTAAGTTATCCGTAATTGAGCGATTCATCAACAACTTGATGCGCTCAGGTAGATTTAGCGGTAAGAAGCAGCATTGTGCCAAGGCATTTGAGGCTGCTTTGGATAACATAGCTCAAAGAACCGGTGAAAACCCTCTACAGTACTTTATTGACGCTATTGTCAATTCAGCTCCTTGTGAAGAAACAACTAGGATCAAATTCGGTGCAGTTAGTCAGCCTAAGGCTGTTGATTCATCTCCAAGCCGCCGCCTCGATGTAGCCCTACGTCATCTTTCAAGGGGTTGTGCATCAGCAACTGCAAAGAGCACACGTACACTTGAACAGGGTATTATTTCCGAACTCAACAAAGCAGCGGCTGGGGATGTTAGTTCATTCGCTGTTAGTAAGAAAGATGAGATTGAGAGAATCGCTGCTTCAGCACGATAATCGGGTTTTCCGTTTTTCTTCTTCTACACCTTTGTATCACGTAGTGATACAATCGGCTTTATGAACCAATGTCAGGTCGGCCGGGCATCCAGAGGTTGTAAATATGGGCCGTAAGGAAGATAACATTGAGAGAGCCAAAGACGTAATGCATCAGCGAGAGCGTGTAAGGAACCTCGCTATTGCAGCCCACATTGACCATGGTAAGACAACTCTATCCGACAATTTGATTGCCGGAGCAGGGATGATGTCTGAAGATTTGGCTGGCAAGTCACGAGTTCTGGATTTCGATGAGCAAGAGAGTGCTCGTGGAATCACAATTAACGCAGCTAGTGCATCGATGGTTCACAAAGTTAACGAGGTGGATTATCTCATCAATTTGATTGATACACCTGGGCACGTCGATTTTGGCGGTGATGTAACTCGTGCTATGCGTGCTGTTGATGGTTGCATCATTCTAGCCTGTGCTGTTGAAGGTACTATGCCACAGACTGAGACTGTAGTCCGTCAAGCCTTGAAGGAAAAAGTACGACCAGTACTTTTCATCAACAAGGTTGATCGATTAATCAATGAACTTCAGATTGATGGTGCTGAAATGATGAAAAGGTTTGAGAAAATCATTCTCAAGGTTAACAAATTGATTGATACCTTTGCTCCAGAAGATGTTCGTAAGGATTGGAAGGTATCTGTTCAAAACGGAACAGTGGCTTTTGGTTCTGCTTACTACAACTGGGGAATGTCTGTTCCATATATGCAAAAGACAGGATTGAATTTCACTGACATCTACGAGCATTGTGCTGCTGACGATCAAAAAGCACTCTCTAAGAAAGCACCAGTGCATGAGGTCCTATTGGATATGTCAGTTGACAAACTCCCTTCTCCTATTGTAGCACAGAGGTATCGAATTCCGAACATCTGGCAGGGCGACCTAGAGTCTGTTGAAGGTAAGGCAATGATGGATTGCGATTCATCAGGTCCTCTTTCATTGATGATTACCAAAATTTGGATGGATCCTCATGCAGGTGAAGTTGCAGTCGGGCGCGTATATTCTGGTTCGATAAAGCATGGAGAATCTTTGTGGGCAATTGGAGCCGGCAAAGCAGAACGTGTTCAACAAGTTAGTATGATGGTCGGTAGCGACCGAATTCAGGTTCCCGAAGTTACTGCTGGTAACATTGCTGCAATTACAGGTATCCGCAGTGCAGCTGCTGGTGTAACAATCGCTAGGGACAAAGATGCCGAGCCTTTCGAAGCAATACGACACTACTCCGAACCGGTTGTTACTGTCGCTGTTGAACCCAAGGCAATGAAGGATTTACCTAAGTTCATTGATGCACTGCGCGGCCTTGCTAAGTCAGATGCTTCTCTACAAGTTTCAACAAATTCTGAAACCGGAGAGGCTTTACTTGCTGGAATGGGTGAACTCCACCTTGAGATTACCGTGTACCGACTTGAAGAAGAACAAGGAATCAAGGTCCATGTAAGCGAGCCAATCGTTGTTTACCGCGAATGTATCCAGTCTAATAACGAGGGTCATGCTTTCGAGGGTAAGTCTCCAAATCGACATAACAGATTCTATATTGAGGCTGAACCACTTCCTGATGAAGTAGTCCAAGCACTCCGAGACGGTCATTTTGGCGATGGAACAGTTCGAAATAAAGATGCTAAAGAAGCAGGGAACAAATTTGCTGAATTTGGCATGAACAAGGATCTGATGCGAAAGATATACGCTATCAATGGAACCAATGTTCTTGTCAATGACACAAAGGGTATTCAGAATCTTCACGAAACCCGTGAATTAATTATTGAAGGATTCAACGAGGTATGTAAGAAAGGCCCGCTTGCAGAAGAGCCATTGATGGGTGTTATGATGCGGCTAGTTGATGCTAAGCTGCACGAGGATGCAATACACCGTGGCCCTGCTCAAACAATCCCTGCTGTTCGTAGTGCTTGCCGTGGTGCTCTCATCCGCTCCCGTCCAGTTATTCTTGAGCCAATACAGAACATTCGAATTGATGCTCCAAACGATGTAATTGGCGGTGTTACCCGAGAAGTTACCAATAGACGCGGGGTCATAGAAGACATGCCTGTTGATGGTGCAACTGCTTCCGTAATCGGTAAGATGCCCGTAGCAGAAGGCTTCGGCTTCTCTAATGATATTCGCGCAGCAAGCCAAGGACGCGCAATTTGGAATACTGAGAATGCCGGATTTGATATTCTTCCAATGAGTTTGTTCGAAAAAATTATTTCTGAAATTCGTGAGCGAAAGGGACTCAAGCCAGAAGTTCCTGGTGAAGATTACTACTCAGATTGATCTGAATTAGTGTGTTAGCAAAGGGCTTAGACGCTTGTGAAGCGTAATGTGAAGATTGAAATAATGGGTTTTAGATTAATTTTTATGGGCGGAATTAGGATAGTTGATTCGGAGCAAGAATACGAGAATGAATTTACGGCAAGATTTGCGAATGATTCTGTAGAGGAATTAGTAGACGCATTTAATTCTGATCAACCTAGTCGAGGTTGGGTAAGTGCTAGAGGAAGGTTTCTGGGTGCATTGCGTCAAGCTTTTTTAGATACTGATATAGATTGTACTAGTTTTATCTCTGAAGAAGGTATGTCACTGGATTATCCAATAAGGCTAGAAGGAAAAATCATCTTTCAAGTTAAAGAAAATCAATAGAGCAAAGGGTAGCGTCTATTTCGGCC
>DUIL01000040.1 GCA_013330385.1 Candidatus Thalassarchaeaceae archaeon | reverse complement strand
CATTTGTGCCAATAATACAACGATCTGCTCCAGTCATTATAGCCAGTCGAATTGCAACAGCATCCGTAGTGTGCCCCGGGACAGTACCACCCATAACCACAACAGGGCGTTCATCGAACAACATCGATGCTTCATTTACTGAATGAGGGATACTTCCAGAAACCATAACGCCTGCCTCTGCAAGTGCTTCTCGAATTATTGTGGCATTTAGACGGGTAGCTGCGATACCAATTCTATCAAGTCTGTCTTCGTTGTCGATAATTGGACGTGCCAGACTTATTCCTTCCCGAGCAGGAGCGCCTCCTCCAACTACAATTCCGATGCGGTCATCCGCCGCAACGCGGTCACGAATGATGCTAATCATGCCTTCAATCCAGGAGTGTCTTTCCTCTACTTCTGGCCTCAGAAGACTGCCTCCTAGGGCTAAAACAATGGTTGCCATCGCAACCTCGGGGTGGAGTACGCCTTTCAATGCCTTCGCAATATAGACTTGAGAGGGTTGAAATGCCGCTGGCTATGGCCTTGCGACGGAGGCTAGTCTATGGCAGATGACTTGGAGATGCAACAACGTAGGCTTCGTCTAAAGAAGTCACTTGAGGAACTCCAAAAGATGCGCGGCATGGGTACGGAATTAGTTACAGTAATTGTACCGCCAGACCGTCTCATAAGTGATGTCCGAGGTCAACTAAGTCAGGAGGCTGCTCAGGCTGCTAATATCAAATCAAAGTCTACTCGAAAGCATGTTGCTGATGCCATCGAATCTGGGATTGCTGTTCTTAATCGTTACAAAAATGCAGGGACAAATGGGATAGCAATTTTTGTAGGCCATGTTATTGTTGGTAATAACAAGAGTCGATTAGTCACTATTGTTGTCGATGAGCCCCCTGAGCCTTTCACTTCATTCAGGTATCGTTGTGATTCCACCTTTGAATTGTCGCAATTGGAAGAGATGCTCATTGATAGAACCGCCTACGGGTTATTTGTTATTGATAGAGGAGAAGCAGCTTATGGAGTTGCTAGTGGTAAGAGATTACATTGTCAGGAGGAATTGCAGAGCAATATCATGGGTAAGCACCGACAAGGTGGGCAATCTGCTCAGAGATTCGAGCGATTAATTGAGGAGGCCGCTCACAATTTCTTCAAACGTGCAACAGAGCATGCTTGTTCATACTGGCTTCCTATGATTGATGACATTCAGGGAATTATTATTGGAGGCCCGGGTCATACCAAGGATTTCGTAATCAAGAATGAGTACTTCCATCATGAAATTCAGAAACTTATTCGAGAGCCTTTCTTTGATGTTGGATATTCAAATGAGAGTGGTCTACGTGAACTAGTTCAACGAGCGGGTTCCTTGATGGATCAGATAGAACTCGATGCCGAGCGCGCTCTAGTCGATAGATTTCTGCGTGAAGTCATGCAGGCTCATCCCAAGGCTACCTATGGTGAAATGATGATTCGCAGTTCTCTTGAGCAGGGTGCAGTAGATACTCTTCTACTATCTGAAGGGCTTCGAAAGAGGAGAGTGGGTTGGACTTGCAAACCATGTTCTCATCAATGGGAAACCACTCAAACCAGTCGCTCAGATATCCCTAATTGCCCTCAATGTGACTCAGAAGATGCCCGCGAGGACCCTGATAGAACTAGGGATATTATCGATGAATTAACTGAACGTGCGGGTCACACATCGGCAAAGGTCAGTTTAATTTCTCTAGACACAGAAGAAGGTGCTACGCTCTATACCTCCTTTGGAGGAATAGCAGCCCTACTGAGGTATCCAATTTCTTGAGGTGATATTAATGAGGGATTTAGTCGACTCAATTTCTCCTGTTTTGAGAGATGTAATGTCTGAATTAGGTGTTGAGGAGAATGATTGGTCCGACAGTCTTGCTGGTTCAACAGATTCTGCATATGCTGATGTCACCCTTCCGTGTCACTCATTGTCTAGAATCTTGAGAAAGTCCCCTGCAATCATCGCCGATGAGGTTGCATTATTACTGGGAGATTCTCTAAATGGCATATGTTCGGTTTCATCAGTGAATGGTTTCCTTAATTTCTCTGCTGATGCTGATTGGCTTTCGAGTATTATTGAGGAACGTGCCAGCGATACTAGAATAGGCGTTGATTCTGAAAATCCACGTGTAATCGTAATTGACTATTCTTCACCAAATGTGGCTAAGCATATGCATGTAGGTCATCTACGTTCGACAGTTATAGGAGATGCCCTAGCTAGAATGTTAGCTCACAAAGGGCACCAGGTAATCGGTGAGAATCATATAGGCGACTGGGGAACGCCCTTTGGGATGTTAATTGAACATTTACTAGATATTGGGGTTGACACTCCTGCAGAGAAAATTGATCTTGGAACATTCTATACGAATGCTAGGGCTAAATTCGAATCTGATTCTATATTTGCAGATAGGTCAAGGAAAAGGGTAGTGAAAATGCAGGCTAGTGAACCTGAAACTATTACCCACTGGCAGATGTTAGTGGATAGATCATTAATTCATTTCAATGAAGTCTACCAAATGATGGGTGTTCTTCTTACCGATGACAATCTTGCTGGTGAATCGAAGTACGAGTCATCACTTTCTGAGGTAGTAGAAAGGCTTGATGTTGCAGGTATACTCAAACAAAGTGAAGGGGCTCACGTTGTTTTTCCAAAGGGTTGGGTCAATAGAGAAGGTGAGCCACTTCCTCTAATCATCCGTAAGGCCGACGGTGGCTACAACTATGCTACCACAGATCTTGCTTGCATCATTGATAGGGTAGAGGAAATCGGTAGCACAGAATTTCTCTATGTCGTAGGAGCCGAGCAGGCTCAGCATTTTGCTATGTTATTCCAAGTAGCTCGAGAAGCAGGGTTCATGGATGATAGAATTAATGCAATTCATGTGCCATTTGGAATGGTCTTGGGTACCGATGGGAAGAAATTAGCCAGTCGAACCGGTGGTGCTGTGCACCTCAAGGATTTGTTAATTGAGGCGGTTGAAAGAGCAGACTCAATGATTTCTGAGAAAAATCCAAATCTCTCTGACGAAGAACGAAAAGAAGTTGCAAGAATGCTTGGAATTGGAGCAATAAAGTATGCGGATCTCTCTACTGACCGCACTAATAATTACACCTTCGACTGGGAGAAAATGCTCTCTTTTGATGGCAACACGGCACCATATCTGCAGTATGCTCATGCTCGTATTTGCAGTATTTTTGCTAAATCAGGGATAGTTCGATCTTCAATTCAGAATTCATCAATTTCCTTAATTCATGAACGTGAACAGAATCTTGCAAGACGTTTAATCGGTTTCCCTGAAGCTCTTGACAATGCAATTTCTCATCATTTACCTCATAAATTAGCCACACAATTACACAGTATTGCTCAGGCGTTCGCATCATTCTACGAAGTGTGCCCTGTATTGAAAGCCGACGACGAAGCCACAATTAACAGTAGACTCGCTCTTTGTGATTTGACCGCTAGAACATTAGAATGTGGTCTAGGTTTGTTAGGAATTGAGTCGCCAAATAGAATGTGAGTACACACGGGTTGAAATCCTAAATGCCATCGCACAGGTATGGTTGCAGTAGGTGAAGTTGCCCCTGATTTTGAGTTGATGGCTAATGACAGAACTATTGTTCGACTCTCTGAATCAATCGGAAATAGGGTAGTTTTAGCATTCTATCCTGCTGCATTTACCGGCGTTTGCACT
>DUIL01000032.1 GCA_013330385.1 Candidatus Thalassarchaeaceae archaeon | reverse complement strand
GAGAATCTAACTGAGAACTCAGCAGTTGGTGCCGAGTTTGAGAAGATGGGGCCCTTTATCTACGAAGTGACAACACATCGCGAGCTTCTAGAATTCGATGAATCAGCAGGCACTGTAACTTATTCTGAATACGATGTTTTCGATTGGTGCGCGGACTGCACATGGGCTGACGATGATGGAAATGAGCACGATTCGCTCCCAGGCTCAACCAATATCACCAATGCCAATATTCTTTGGAATACTCAGAGAATAGCAGGAATCGCTACAGGCATCGAATATGGAGAAATATTCGCAAAGGCTGGATTCACTCACATGATGATAGATAATGACCTTTCAAACAAGGCTCCAAGCATTTGGGCCTCAGAAGACATAGATGACATTGCTGCTGCTGCTGGTGGTTCTAAGTTCGGTGACATGAGCGTGGAAGAGGGTGTTTTGCTTGATTCGTACCAAGCATCACTAGCACAAAGTGGACTTGATGGTTCAATGGCTGCCGGAGACTACGAATCCTCTATTGTGAAGTCGATATACTACAATGCCAATGATGGATATGGGACTTGTATCGCCCTTACTTGTGACATAGGGCCTATGTTAATCACAGGCATGGGGGCTCCTAGCGATTCAGTTACTGCTGCTAGAGCTGCTCTGTACGGTTACTCTGGAGATATGGCAACTCACATGGATTGGGCGGTTTACTCTTTAGCTGCTTCTAAATTTGCTGAGAATGGTGCAGGGGCGGAAATCGTCCGCGGTATGGATAACGTCAGCCTTCGGGAAAGATTGGAAGCGGTTTCAGGAGTGAGTATTACTAACAATGTTGCACTAAACAACGTTGTTTTCGGTGCCGAAGGAGAAGCACTTGGAGATGGTTTCCTTTCATTAACCGATTACAATGGAGTTCCTCTACACGGAGTTGCATTGTTCCTTCTTGGCGCTCAAAGCGATGCCTTCACAACAATGGTTCATTATGAAATTGGTCTGACTCAATTACTAGGCCTAGCAGATTATTCAGGAGGGTGGATTGGCATGGTCGGTACGCCATTCGACTTCCCTATGATTCTCGTAAATGGAGAAGGGACAATTAATGCTGACCAATGGTGGCAAACTGCATTTGGTAGTGAGGAACCAATAGCGGGAGGATACTTCTCTATTGGTCTAAATCAAGGGCTTTACGAAGGAACAGTTGACCTCTCGGTTGAGAAGGTTCAAGAAATACTGTACACATCAGATTATGCACTAACTGGAGATTTTGCTAGTGTATTTATGTATAACGAATTATCTGGTACTACAATGCCAATGACAGAAGATAGGACGGGCTTTGTAATGGGTGGAGATGTAGTTGATTGGGACGATGCATTTGTTGCAGAAGCCTATGACATTTCTGAATCTGATGCGGCAGCTCTACGAAGTTGGGTGAAGAACTTCATGTTCTCAACCGTCATTGGTTCCCTACTTGGCTTCCAATATGAAGGAACGCCTTACACAACACAATCAATGGATAACTGGCTTTATGGTTGGAGAGATGCAATCGTTGCAGATGTTGTCTATGGAGACATCTCAAACATGGACGTAGGCTGGGTTAGCCTTGAGACAAATGAAACATATTACGGCTCCGATAATGTAAGCACAGGTGATTTTTCAGTCTACGTGGCAAGCACTGGAACTGGTGCGCATGCAGATGATGGGACAATGGGTCAGAGATTGATGGAAGGATACATCAACTCAGATGGTGATGGATATTGTGACTTCAAGTTAAATGCAGATGGAACTGTGGCTGAGGCTGATGAAGATGGCAATTTCCCATGTGAGGAAGGAGAAATCTACGGAATAACAGGACACCTTCCATGGAGAGCACCTCATCGTGAGGCATCAACATTAGGATTACTATCTGATCACGTTGGTAACGGTGTCACTGAATTAGCAGGAACTATTGGTGACATTGGAAGTGCTGATGAATCATTCAAGTACAATCTTGTTGGATATTCAATTACCGACACTGTCCCGGGTGAAATGGGTGAATTCAAGGGTATTCCTATGCGCCATCACACGATTACCCTCGACCCTGCTGAGAACCAGATTCAAGCTAAACTGATAGGATCAGGAACCTATGTCGATGTACTCCCTGGTGCATTGCCAGTATACTTCGGTTCAGATGTTGAAATTATGGTCGAACCAATAACAAATATGCCAATGTATGGAAAGTCAGTTTCGATGTTCCACTTAGACCTACGTGGAGCTGGTAACATGAATCCTGATTTTGGAGTAGACACCCATCCTGTCTTTGAAATTCATACATTATCTGAATTACCTGACGACTCGGCAGAGACTCTCAAATGTAAGGTGCTAAAGAATACTGATCCTATGTATTGGACTGACTTTGGTGGTGAGGGGGACTGTGCCCTTGAGGGAACTGCAGTCATCGATTACATCACTGCAATTCTATACGCCGCATCAATCTCAATGATTGCATTTGGTGGAGTCCGAATGGGCACTCGAGATTAAGGCTCTAAATACGAAAATTGAGGTTGTACTACTCTCGGCCGGCAGAGCCGGCCGCGTGCACGCTCGCGCGAAGGGTTCAACCGTGATGCGCTGAAGGATTCTCATCATGAACGAGGCTACAGCTAGGTCGGCAGCCATCATTGGGCTGGTTCTTCTTGTCAGTAGTTTAGCATCTCCAATCACCCTCCTGGATGATGTGCAAGACAGCTCAGAATCGAATGATAATGGATGTGTAGTTTGTATCAACGAAGTAATGGCCAATGCCGATGGTTCAGATCAAGGAATATTCCCACAAGGAGAATGGGTGGAACTTTGGAATTCAGGAGATAGTGATGTCAATATTCTAGGCTGGACTATTGTAGATATTGGAGGTTGGACTCATCCAATAAACGAAGAATCTTGGGTTAATTTTGACCAATTAACAACACCCTACATGATTGAAGCAGGAGGATATGTTGTGATTGCTGAAAATGAAATGGGCACTCTCCGACTAAATAATGCTGGTGAAACCATCTATCTGAAAGATTCTACAAACACTACTGTCGATACTGTGGTAACAAGCCCCTCAAGCAATGGAGTCTCTAAGATAGCAGATCCAAACAACTCCAATTCAGAATGGATAGATGCAGAATCACCCTCACCAGGACAAGCCAATGTGAATGGAGGTGGAGGCTCTGGCGGCTCGGGAGGAAGTGGAGACTCTGATTGGGTAGATGCAGGTAGTGCTGAATGGAATGGAGAATATGATATCAAATTCACAAGCATCATGCCCGGAGAAGTTCCTGGACGAGACAATGACTGGCTTGAGATTACCAACTTCGGAAA
>DUIL01000068.1 GCA_013330385.1 Candidatus Thalassarchaeaceae archaeon | reverse complement strand
GCAGTAAAATTGTAGATATCTTGTATTGAATTAGCTCGAATCTTATCGACGAAGAACTTCACATCCGCACCGGCTACAAAGGCCTTACCTGCTCCATCAATGACGATTGTCGTAATATCGTTGCGAGAATTGACGGCGTCCAGTGCAGAACCTAACTGAGATACAACAGTCTCATTGAGAGCATTCATTGCTTCAGGCCGGTTTATTCTAATGGTGGCAATTTCTCCATTGACAATTGTGTCTACATACGAGAATTCTAGTGGTTCAGTACATGAGGCAAACCAGTTTGGTAGTTTGAAATTAGCAATTTCTGCATATTTTGTAGCCATTCTAACAGCTTCTTTGATTCCTAATTTATTGGCTATTTCGAATGGCCCACGCGCCCATCTTAGACCGACTTTTGCCCCACGATCAACATCTTCAAGTGAGCAAATATCTTCCTCTACAATTTGTGCTGAAACCGCAAAGGCCTGTCCGAGTAATCTTTCTCGAATTATGGTTGCAGCATCTTCACTGCAATCAGTATCATTTCCAATATTCCACATTTCTCCTGCTTCAACCATGTTTCGTAGGTTAGTAGCACCTGTATAGCGAGGGCAATTCAGTTGCTCAGCCAAATAATCTGTAGAATGTAATGCAATTGGTGGGCCGGTCAAATTCATCAGAGCAAACGGTCCCATACCAATGCGGAATGCCTTTTGTGCCACTGCATCGATAGCCGCGGCACTAGCAATCCCTTCTTCTAGCAACAAGCAGGCTTCATTTAACCAAGGTACGAAGAATCGGTTAACAACAAATCCAGGGCGGTCTTTGCAGATGATGACAACTTTTCCCATGGTTTTGCAGTACTGTTCTACAGCGGCTAGGGATTCAGGAGTTGTTGTCTCTGCGGGAATGATTTCGATGAGTCTGTTTTTGGCAGGGTGATAGAAGAAATGTAATCCGACGAACCGGTCAGGTCTACCTGTAGCCTTGGCTAATTCATTAACAGAAAGTGATGATGTGTTTGATGCCAGTATGGTATGTTCGTTACATACTTCATCTAGGGTGGCGAAGACTGCTGTTTTGATATCAATATCCTCAAACACTGCTTCAATCACTAAATCAGTATCTGGGGCAACATTCTCAGTACCTACAACACCAGTTATTCTACTCTTTATGGCTTCAACATCAGCCTCGCGGAAGATGCGTCGCTGAATGGCTTCATCAAGAAAATCTGCAATAATTGAATGACCTCGTTCAACCCATTTCTCTTCTCGGTCAACCATCTGTACCGTGAATTCTTCTTGGGCTGATTTCTGAGCAATTCCAGAGCCCATGTTCCCAGCACCAATGATAGCGACGGACTCAACAGGGCGCATGACTTGGCGACCTTGGGTTAAGCAATGAATGCAGCGGATGATGCAATCTCAATTCCACGGCAACTTATTCAGCCCTAATGCCTCGTCTTACTCTATGATTCGCCGCCGCATGGCCGTTGCAATCTTGCTGATGTTTGTTCTTTCAACGTCTCAGGCGGTTTTCGCAAATTCAACTGGAAAGACTGGTGCGTCAACATCTGGATGTACCTGCCATTCTAATTCTTCCCCGATTTCACCTTCCTTGAGCGGCTTGCCTTGGGGAGCAGGAGGATACACCCCGGGCTCAACATACTCATTGATTTGGGATGGTGGCCCCCACGTTTCGGGCGACGGCGGATTCAATCTCGATGCCAGCGCCGGAACGTGGTCAAATTTAGGGCCCGCCGTTCAATTGTCTAATGGTGAGTTGACTCACAGTAGCGACTCACTGCGTTCATGGTCGGCAGACTGGACCGCGCCTACTGCGGGTTCCGGAGACGTCGACTTCGACCTAGCTGTGCTATACGCCAATGGAAACAGTCAGAATACAGGTGACAGTTGGGGCACCGGAACATGGACCCTTTCTGAGTCCGGCTCCACCAACAACCCCCCAACTGCTTCCAATGTCCAATACGTTCCCAGTGACCCAACCAAAGGAACCGGTCTAGCGGTTGACTACGATTACTATGATGCCGATGGCGACTCAGAACAGGGTACCGAAATAAGATGGGTTCTCGATGGCCTTAACGTAGGTGCTTTGGATGATCAGAAAGTTGTCGGCCAAGATTGGTTGTACAAGAATCAAGTTTGGGAATGCACAGTCACGGTCAAAGATGGGCAGGATCAAGGAGAACCTGTTGAGTTAGGCCCAATCACGATTGGTAACACTATACCGATTGCACGTGATTTGGAAATTACTCCTGAGAATCCCGTAGACACTGATGAACTACGTTTGGATTACGAATATTTTGATTTGGATGGAGAAGGCCAACAATCTACTCAAATTCGATGGTATCTCGATGGGGGGAGAATTACTGAACTTGATGACGAAGATAGGGTAAGCTCTCTGATGATTCGTAGTGGTGATGAATGGGAGGCATCCGTTACTCCACATGATGGAGATGATTATGGAAACACAGTCTATACAGGAGTAATTGTCATTGGTTCGTCAAATAATCCACCAAGTGCCACAGCATATGTGTCACCTGTTGGAAATGCACATACAGATGACGCATTACAAGTCAATGTAGGATGGACTGATCCTGATGGTGATACTATTGTTTCAACTGAAATCAGGTGGTTTAGAAATGATGCCCAGTACTCTGCCTACAATGATATGACGAATGTTCTTTCTGAATCTACATCTAAGGGAGATACTTGGATGGCCAAGGTTCGAGTGAGTGATGGTTTGTTATGGTCTGATTGGGTAGAATCAGATGAAATTGTTATTTTGAATACAGCTCCTGAGGTTTCTGGAATCAAAATGCTTCCAGAAGGCTCCCTAACAACTGCCAACAACCTCAGTGTTGAGTGGAATCAGACCGATTTGGATGGCGATGCAGAAATGAATAGTCAAATTCGTTGGTGGGTTAACGGCGAATGGGTCAGAGAATATGATGGTTGGACTTCAATTCCTTACACTGAGACATTACGTGATCAAAGTTGGTCAGTACAGGTAGTTCCGAGTGATGGTGAAGATTTAGGTACATCAATGAAAACTCCCTCTCGCTTTATTGAGAATACCGCACCTTCTATTCCAGAAATTAGTTTAGGTAATTCCGAAACCGGTTATCTAGGTTCACCAGAAAATGAACCTAGTCCACCAACCTTGCCTGCTGATTCCCAATCTCCCCTCGCTGTGATAGGTAGTTCTTCAGATCTCGATGATGAACCTGTGACATTTGTTGTAACTTGGGCTAGAAACGGTTTTTCAGTACCAGACCTAAATGATGAATTAACAGTCCCGACGTCTCGTTTAGAACCCGGACAAATATGGACTGTAACAGTAATTTCATCTGATCCTTGGGGACTCAACAGTTCTAATTCAATTTCTATTGAGATTGCTAATCTCAATCCATTGGCTTCTTACATTATTAGCCCCCAACCACCGATTTCAGGTGCTGAAATAGTCTTCGATGCATCACAAGCAATCGATGTAGATGGAACAATAGTTTCTTGGTTATGGCAAATTGATGACACCTCATTTACTGGTCAAATAATCTCTACTCAATTGGGTCCAGGAATCCATCAAATTAGTTTGATGGTTGTTGATGAAATGGGGGGTGTGGGTAGTACTGAAGGTGAACTAAACTTTGGTGAGGCAAGTTCAGTACAATCACTCAATGCAGAAATGTCTGGCTCACAAGTCGAACTAAATTGGGAATGGGACGGTGCTGAAACTGTCTTCCATATCTACCGTTCATCCTCTCCATTCTATTTGGATGAAATACCTTCTGAAGGTTTGGCCCTATTTACTGAGATTGACTCAATTGGTTCTACCACTGAAAATAGTTGGAGTGAGACTGCACCTGTTGCTAGCGATCTCTATTATGTGGTGACATTAGAGGTTAGAGGTCATGAAGTTCTATGGATGAATTCAGGTCAGAATGTCGCTTCAGTGGATGCTTCTTCAGCACCGCAACATGCGGACAAGCAACCAACTGGTGAAATCGGAACTTTGGCCACCCCTCTCACCATTCTAATGCTTCTATTTGGTTTGTCAAGTATTGGTTTGACCCTTTATTCGCGAAGGAGGGATGGCCAATGAAGAATCAAAAATTTACATTTACGATTCTTTTAGTCATGCTAATTGCAACACAAGCCACTCTTGCTAATCCCGGTGGTGAAGGGGATGCGGACAGAGACTTCACTTGTGGAGGGTCATGTCACGGAGATCCTGGTTTCAACGCCCAATCTTCGGCTACCATCACTACTGTAGCTGATTCTACAGCATTTGCTGGTACAGCATATCAATTCGATGTTTCAATAAGCACTTCAGAACTATCTAGCACCCGACTGATGGGTGTATTTCTTCTATCATCTACTAATGGTAATGGTGATCATCCTGAAGAAAATGGGTGGCATATTATCCAAGACTCAAATGGTGGCTCGTCAAATTATGTTGAATCGGTTGTACCAAGTGATGGGACAATATCACTAACTTGGGTTTTACTAGCTCCAGATAGCCCACAATCAACACAGTTAATGGTGGAGATTCACCATGGTGACTCTCCAAATAATTTAGATCGTGCATATCTAGGAATATCTCAACCTCATGAAATCGATGTCGGACCAATCCCTGAAAACCTTCCTGGATTTGCTACAGATTGGACAGCCCCCGCTTCAAGAGTAATGGGCGACACTTCTCCTCTCCTGATACAAACCCAGAACTCTACATCAATCGAAGTATTATGGATGTTAGAGGGAGAATCTAATGCTCATTCAGCCTCAATCGTTACAGATGGTGATGACCAATGGTTAGTGGAACTGCCTGCTACTATGGGTGATGCACGATTGATGTATCAGGTCACAACTTCGAATGGTGACTATGATGTTCAACAGCCTTGGTTAACCATAGGAACACGTGCAGCAGACTTTGAAGGTTCACTCTGGGGTGCTCGCCTCCAATCTTTTGCTAGTGCTTTCATGATTATTGCATTCATGATTGCTATGCAAGGAATGCTTCAGCCTAATCCTCGTCGTGACGAACTTGATCATACAGCAGAAGTCGAGGCAGCAGAAGCCGAAACAGCTTCTGTTCAGGAACCTTCTATTGACGCAGAAACACCTCCACCACCACCACCTGGATTGAAGGAGGATTCAGGAGATCAGGAGTATCTAGAACGTCTCATCAAGTATGAAGAATATCCTGATTTACTTTGGGACCCCGTTGAAGAAGAATGGGTCGATGATCCTAATGCAGGAGGTGTTGAATGATGTTTTCAATTACATTTCATCATCTAATTGTTGGCTTAGTAACAGGTATAGGTACTCTCTGTAGTTTATCCGGAATGTTGGCATATCTCTCAAAATTCTTTGTTGGTGGTAGTCGATACCGCGATTATTTAGACAAGGTTGCGTATGTTTCAGCTATCGCTGTAATTCCATGTTTGCTTTTGGCTGTACTTTCTGGCACCTCCGCATCTCCAAATCCGGGTGGCGATGCTATGACCTACAACAAGTTCCTATTTTCGGGACTTACACTTGGGTTCGTAGTTTCGATGATAATAGGTCGTTGGAGATTCGGTTCAAGTGTTTGGACTGATTCAAAACTAGGAGCCTTACAGGCAACTTGTGCTGCTGGAATACTTGCCGGGATTACTGTCTTAGGTTCAATTGGTGGTAAGATGACACTTGGTGAATCAACAATGGATATTTTGCCATTTTGGCCTGAATTTAACGAATCAATAGTTGTCGGACAGTGGTTTGGATTAGCCTTGCTCATACTAGGAATTGCCTCTATGGTAATTTCTCTAAAGATGGGTCCGAAGGCAGAACGACTAGCTGAGTAATTCTTCGATTATTCTTGAAACTCGTTTTGCATGTCTCTCTGGTGAGAGGTCTAGGCTGGCGATTTTCTCTCGCCCCGCCTTAGTCCATTTTTTCCTCGTTTTATCTTGCATTGCTTCTTTCAGAGCTTCTTGCCAAGCCGCAGGATCATCTCTTGGGAGCAAGCGTCCATTTACTCCATCTTCGATACTATCACGGAACCCTCCTTCGTCAACAAAGAGTGCAGGGGTGCCTACTGCAAAAGCTTCGATGGGAGTTAGACCGAAAGGTTCGCCATGTGCCATACTAACTACTGCAACAGAACGGCGCATCATTCCAGTCAATTGTAGATTTGAGAGCCGAGGAGCTATCCAAAATCGGACTCCACGCGCATCAGCATAATCTTGTAATTCTTCAAGTTCTTCAAAAACTCCTCCACCAACTAATACAAGCCCTAATCCGCTACCTGTCAGCATAGAGATTGTTTCCCAAGTTCCCTTTACCCATCCTGAATGACCAATAGTTGTAATCCATGGAGGGTCGGGAAGTTCATCGAGTTCAATCCATACCTCATTTTCTTCTTTGGTTGCTTCAGTAGTGTATTCTGAGTAATCGATACTTGGGTGGATAAAGCCGGCTTCGCACCCATACACATCTTCAATTCGACTAGCACTGTAACTTGAATTGCCACTTATCCTACTCTTCTGCCGCTTAATCAAGTGATTGATGACCCGCAAATCGTCTCTTTTGGCCTTTGAAAGTGCAAACTTAGTCAGACCCATATTTCGCTTAGGCTCGCCTTTGACATCTAGATGCAATACATCTTCGTAAAGTCCTCTATGTGGCTCAAGCATATGCAAATGGAAGGCTTTCTTTTTTGGAATGATACGAATTAATCCAAATGATCCGTCACCACTGACAAGGTGTACAGCATCGACCTCGTCAATAACTTCCTTCAGTCCCGAAATTGATTTCCATGATTTCAGAGAGGATTTCAAGTCACTATTCAATATCCTCGCGATTGTACCTGTAGATGGTTTCCAGATAATATCAGGGTATAGTAGGGGGATTGAATGTTTACGAATACAATTTTTGAGTTCCTTACTTGGTTGAAGTGTAGCCACGGTCACATCGAACTCTTGTGCTAATGCAGGTAAGTTACGAATTAGGTCACGCTCCGCACCTCTCATGGCTTCGAAGGTACCCTTAGCGACGAGCAGCCGCCTCCGACCACTAGACTCGGCATTGCCAGTCATTGGTGACCCATCCCCCGTCTTCGTTTAAGTCCAATACGCCTTGCTGAGTTCGTTATGAGACGGGTGATACTAGCCAGAGGGGCCGCCCTTCCATCCAATACTGGGCTAGGGCGTGCCCATCAAGCAATTGAATCAAATCTACAAAGAGCATTAGTTCCAAATTGGACAAGAATCAAAACAATTCAGCACGATATAATTCATGGAGCAATATTCCGTTTACACAGGCGTTGGTTCAAACATCCGAGATTTGTTTCTGAGGAATTAATGAATACTCAGGCGGATATTCTACACATCACCGATCAAGAACAAGCCCATTTAGTTCCAAAGAATAGTGAAATCCCAGTAGTGGTCACCGTTCATGATTTATTCAATATTAGTCCAAGATTAATCGAAGGGGGCGATGTTCCAATTCCAGTCGGAGAACCTAATCCTGGAATAATTCGAGGAAGAGATATTTCTAAACTTAGAGCCGGTCTATCTCGTGCTGATTTGATAATCTGCATATCCGAGATGACTTTGCAAGATGTTGTCAAAGAATTTCCCAACAAAGCAGTCGCTCTTGTTCGACATCAAGTAGAGGTGGATTATTGGAGCCCTGAAACTAATCCCCAACCTCGTGAGTTACTAATGGAACATGATGATGAGTCAAAGTGCTTGATAATTACAGTGGGTAGTGATGAGCCTCGGAAGAGATTATCTTTTGTCAGAGAGATTTTGGATAATTTACCCGAAGAAGTAGCTCAGGATATTAATCTCATAAACATAGGAAGTGAAGTGAAGTTGAACGAAGAGCAATTGGTAGCGGCCTTCCAACACGCTGAACTACTTCTTTTTCCAAGTGCAGGCGAAGGGTTTGGATACCCTCCAGTAGAGGCGATGGCTGCTGGTTGCCCTGTTTTGGCATCAGATTTACCAGCTCACAATGAGATAATTCCCGAACATTGCCTACTTTCATCTACAGATATCAGAGCATGGACTGAGGCTATTGAGAAGGTTCACACTGAATGGAGAAGAGCGGGAGGAGTTCCTAGACATCCTGATGAGGAGTTAATGGAACATGTAAACCGACTTCTTAGCCCTGCTTCTCAAGGAAAATCCCTCGCAGAGGCATACGATATGACTCTCCAAAGTAAAATTTAGGATTAACAATCTAAACATTAGTTCAAATACCAATGGTTTTGCACAGTCAAATTGTTGGTTCATTCTA
>DUIL01000085.1:10533-11444 GCA_013330385.1 Candidatus Thalassarchaeaceae archaeon | reverse complement strand
TCAGACTCGTCATTCTTATCGATGTAGATGGCCATGTTGATGAACATTCAATTGTATTCCAACCAACGGGAGTGACCACTTCCATTGACCCCCTCTGGGTGATGGTTGAAGATACAGAAACACCAAGGATTTGTGTTGAGATGTTGGTAGTTGAAGGAGACTATGTCAATTTGACAAATAGCAATCAGTTCTGGTCATTTGAGAATGAGACCTCACTGGTAGCGGGCCTTCATGATCTATGTATGAGAGGCCATGAAGGCGCTATGTTTTCGCAGGAACGCTCACCTGACTCATATTTTGCCATGGGTCCGGAAATAACAATTTCAAGGTTTAACGAATCAAATGATATTCTAGTAATGCCAATCGAAGAATCTCAGATTAGACTTGCATTCTCCGACGGAGAATGGCAACTCCCACTTTCAAATCTACCATATGAATTCTCAATCACACGTGGTGAATCAGGCTCTGCATTCTGTCCATCTACAAATGTAATAGCAGCAGTTAATTCCACAGGAGAATGGGAAATAGAACTCTCAGATCGATCTTCGATTATTGTTCCAGAGAACTCTCCAGGAGTTGGCACTTTACAGATGAATGGCCCAGGATGGTTAGCAATATGCGATGACACAAATATGCTATCTTGGTATTCGATGGTTGAAGGGCCAGACGTCTTACCTTACTATGGCGAAGAATTCATTATTTTCAACAGAGAGAACTACTCAATACCGATTTCTTTAGACTGGACTGGCGACGCTGCTGGTTCTGACTTTTGGGACGTTTCGGTTCCTTCGGAAGTAAATGCAATGTCTTCAGTCCAAGTTAATATCACAAGTAATGGTGACCCTGAAGCTTCGCTGGTTTACTGGGTGACTACAGGTGATGATGGAATCACTCTCAATCTTGCCGCTCGC
>DUIL01000085.1:10281-10449 GCA_013330385.1 Candidatus Thalassarchaeaceae archaeon | reverse complement strand
CCAGACGTCTTACCTTACTATGGTGAAGAATTTATTATTTTCAACAGGGAGAACTACTCAATGCCGATTTCCTTAGACTGGACTGGAGATGCTGCTGGTTCTGATTATTGGGAAGTTTCAGTTCCTTCAGAAGTTAGTGCGATATCTTCAGTCCAAGTTAATATCACA
>DUIL01000085.1:0-9973 GCA_013330385.1 Candidatus Thalassarchaeaceae archaeon | reverse complement strand
TCTTCAGTCCAAGTTAATATCACAAGCAATGGTGACCCCGAAGCCTTGCTAGTTTACTGGGTGACTACAGGTGATGATGGAATCACTCTCAATCTTGCCGCTCGCTCGTTTATTGAGGCGTCATAATGAGGATAGCAGTCCTCGGGGTTGGTTCAATTGGAGGCGTTGTCCTCGGGGCACTCTCGGATAGTCAAATGGATTTGTTGGCAGTTGCTCGAGGTCAAACCGCAAAAAATCTTAGTGACATCGGATTGATTCTTCACACTCCTGAGGGCTCAATAGAGATGATACCCTCAGAACGATTTATCATCGTAGATAGTGAAACTCCGTTATCCGAATCAATTCAGTCTAGTTGTGATATCGCTCTAATTTGTGGTAAGGCAGCATCAACTCCTGTACTGGCTCAGTTGGCGGAAGAGATGCTGACTCCTGATGGTCTTGCAATTAGTTTACAGAATGGTTTGGGCAACTCTGAAATTCTTGCTAATCGCATTGGTCGTGACCGAGTTTTAGGGGGCTCAATTACTCATGGGGCTTGGAGAGATGGTGACGGTTCTGTATACTGGGTTGGCAGAGGTGCTATCCGGATGGGTGGTCTCGATGGAGGTCCTGCATCCGGTATTGCGTCTGAACTATTTGCAGCACTGAGTGATGCTCAGTTAGAACCAATCTGGTCAGAAGATGTGCAGCAGATTGTGTGGCGAAAATTACTCCTGAATGTGGCGATAAATCCTGTCTGTGCCATAGCTGGTGTTCGGAATGGAGCGATTTTGGAGGTGCCTGAATTATGGGAACAATCTCTTGCTGCTATGAGTGAGGCAGCATCTGTTGCTCGAGGACTTGGGGTTAATTTGGGAGAAGTGGAACTTGAAGATCATCTGCGTAAAGTGGTAGAAGCAACTTCTGAAAATCGCTGTTCTATGCTACAAGATGTAATGGCAGGACGATTGACAGAGATAGATTCGCTATGTGGGGCCGTTGTTGAGAGGGGGGAAATTCTTGGAATCCCTACTCCTGCAAACCAAGCATTACACGCTATGGTCAAAGGGATAGAAAAATCTAGTGAATTCGCTTGATTATTCCAGGTCAATATTCCAGTGTAAACCTACGTTTTCTCGTCTTGCCATACTTGCTTCGGTGACTAGTTCAGCACAAATTATGAGATTACGAAATTCGACCATGCTCTGAGTTGGTTTGGTAGAATGCCATAATGGTACAATCTCACCGCGTATTTCAGATATTCTTTGACGAGCACGACTCAGCCGAGAGTCACTTTTCACCAGTCCAACATCGTTCGTCATTGTACTACGCAAGGCTCTCAAATCTGTACCTAACATTGGGTGTGAGGAAAATTCGTCGAGATCATCATCACGCCACAGGGTCAGATTTTCTATTATCTCTAGCAATTTTCCATTTGTTGCTCTAGAGCTGATATCTTCTGCGGCTCGCTCTGAGTACACGACAGCCTCTAGAAGTGAGTTTGAGGCTAGACGATTTGCTCCGTGTAGACCAGTTCTCGCCACTTCTCCAATCGCATATAATCCGGGCATAGGTTCTCCATTTCGTAATGCTCTACCACAATGGTCAACCGAGACCCCTCCTACTAGGTAATGAGCGGCGGGGCGAACCGGAATTGGTTCGTCTCCAAATCTTATTCCCATATCCTCTACACGTGCAGCAATGGTGGGGAACTCATCTTTCAATTCTCCAGAGTCGAGGTGCTCGGTGACGAGAAGGACATGAGGATCGCCACTCTCCTTCATTTCTCTATCAGTGGCTCTAGCAACTATATCGCGAGTATCTAGGCTACCTTTAGATGAGTATTTTGACATGTATGATGCTTCTGCAAGTGGAGTGGGATTAATTCGCCATTCGGCGTATTCATTTTGAGTCATGAGGATCGCACCATGGCCTCGCATTGCTTCAGTAATTAGGAATGGTTGTTCAGAATCCACCGCGAGTGCTGTAGGGTGGAATTGAATGAATTCCATATCTTCGATATCTGCTCCAACTCGGTGTGCCATGGCGACTCCATCACCCGTTGAAACCGGTGGATTAGTGGTTGCTAAATGTAACATCCCGGCTCCTCCTGAGGCCAAAACTACAGTTCTAGCCGCAAGCGTGTATACGACTCCATCCGGCGCCATGCACCATAGTCCAGCAACGCCTTTGTCTGGGTCTGTGAAATCACGTCGAATTAGGTCAAGTACCATCCAATTCTCAAGAATCCGTAATCCTGAATTATATTCTTCAGCAATTTCTTCTGTTAATGCTCTCTCTATTTCTGCCCCAGTTCTATCTTTAGTGTGTAATATGCGTTTGTCAGAATGACCACCTTCTCGGGCAAGGTCATACAACCCATTAGCACTAAGGTCGAACTCAACTCCATGCTCAACTAAATCTTTGATTCGATCTGCAGCCTCGTATACAACCGAACGAACCACTTCCTCGTCACACAACCCCGCTCCTGAGGACAAAGTATCCTTCACATGCGCTTCCAGAGCCGACTCGTCATTGACATCTAGCACTCCGGCAATTCCGCCCTGTGCCCAATTAGTTGAGGAGGTGGACAATTCTTTCTTTGTTACTACAACTACAGTAAGGCCTTGACGAAAGCATCGCAGGGCGAGAAAGAGTCCTGCAATGCCTGAACCAATAACCGCAACATCGGCGGGAGGTAGATTGCGCTCAGACAACCCCGCTGCCATGATATTCCTCAGGGGGATATCTCATTCAAGATTGCCCCATAAGAGTTCATCCCATTCGGCGATGAAAGTAAGTGTCTGCAATCCTTCTCTAAAACCGTACGCAGCCTCAACCTTCATAATCCGATAGGGGTCGAGGGCAGGTCTGACGTTGGGGCTTTTTCTTACGTCAATTAGGTGATGGGATGCACTTGTTGCGGATTGAACTAGAAAATTTCAAATCTTTTGGTGGAGAAATCACCGTTCCTTTTGATGAGGGATTTACTGCAATAACCGGCCCCAATGGTTCTGGTAAATCGAATTCAGGAGATGCAATCCAATTCGTACTTGGAACTCGTTCGACCAAGGTGATGCGTGCGGACAATGTTGCAGATTTGATTTTCAATGGTGGTAAGAGAGGAAAGCCAGCACGACACATGTCTGTAACTCTAGTTTTTGCAAACACCCCTGACATAGATGGCCGCCGTCGCTTACGTATTGATGAAGACGAGGCATCTTTCACAAGATCGGTTAGACTAAGCCGTAAGAATCAACCAGTCTCATCTTACAGAATTGGCGAGCGGCCGGTGACTGCAACTGAGATGCGTAGGACTCTGGCTGAAGCCGGACTACATGGCGATGGATACAATATTGTCCTCCAAGGGGACGTCACCAATCTCGCAACTATGACTCCTCATCGCCGCCGAGGAGTTCTTGAAGAAGTAGCCGGAGTTACTGCCTATGACAAAGAAATCAACAGCGCTAATAATCAGCGCAAGAGAGTTGAGCATGATATAGAAACTATCGAATTATTCGAAACGGAACAAAAGACTCGTTTGAAGAAACTAGAGAAAGAGCGAGAACAAGCGCTGAAATTCAAAGCTCTGAAGGATGAACTCGATGACGCCAAAGTCACTCTAGGACAAACCCGATATCGAAATCGTATTGACGAAATCCGGATGCTCAACGAAGACCATACAAAGTATCAAGAGAGAGATACGAAGTTAAGGGAAAGTGTCCGTGAAGCAAATCAACGTCTACTCAACATGGAGGAAGAGCTTGTAGCCATCCGAGTCGAATTAGATGAAATGTCTACAGGTGAATCAAAAGCGGTTCTAGATCAAATCAGGGCTTTAGATATTGAAATTGAAACCAGTCGCGATAGGATTGGTGACCAAGATAAGGCTAGTGATGATGCTACTATTGAGGTCGAGGAGATTCAGGAAGAGTTGAGCCGTGCCAATGAAGAAGCGGAGAAAATCCAGTTGGCAATTGATAACGCCAAGGCTGCTGTTGAAGCTGCTGATGCTAATCTAGATCAAGCCGAAGCCGATGAATCCGAGGCTCGAACCGCAATTGAATCGGGCGACAAGCATGCTCGTGATTTGAATCGAGCATTGGGTAAAGCAACAGAAGAGGCCAACAAAGCCCATTCAGCAAAGGCGGATGCCCGATTGAATTCTGATAGAGCTGAACAAGCAGCACGTTTGGCTTCCGATAGATTGGCTGAACTTGAGGGCGAATACGAGAATGCAACACTTGAGAGGGATGACCTAGAATTAACTGGCGAAGATCTTCGTGGTGAAGCTCCACAACAAGACCGTGGGGAATTAGCGGGCCAACTCTCAAAATTACAGAGACAAGAAAATGCCCTGCGTGAAGATCGAGACAGTGCCGACGCTCAGGTTCGCGAAGCAACATTGGCTCTCGACAGAGCAAGGGCTCAACAAGAAGCACGTTCTTCACGCCCAGGTTCTGCAGTAACTCTGAGATCTCTAGCAAAATTACGAGAGAGTGGTGAGATTAGGGGTATTCTCGGTTCACTAGGTGAACTTACGGTTCCCAAGGATAGCGCTCATGAAGAAGCCCTAGCATATGCTCTAGGAGGTGGAATGAATAGTATCGTTGTCACTAATGATGAGGTTGCTGCAAGTTGCATTAAATGGCTCAAAACTAATGGTGGTGGAAGAGCAACTTTCCTCCCTCTAAACAAAATCAGTGCATCTCGCGCTCAAGGCAGAGCACTGATGGTTGCTCGCAACCCTGGCATTATCGGTTTCGCCCATGACTTACTCGACTATGATGATGAGATAGAAACTGCCGTTCGTTTTGCTTGCCGAAACACACTGATTGTACAGGCTATGGACGTTGCACGAAGGAATATGGGTGGCGTGCGTATGGTTACTCTCGACGGCTCGATTGTGGAAGCTACAGGGGCAATGACAGGAGGTGCATCATCCAAAGGGAACCGCCCTCAGTTTGGTGGCACTGGTTCTTCAGGTGCAGGTATGGAGAAGTTAGAGTCTGCACTTGAGCGCGCTAATCTATACTATTCAACCGTCAAGGCCGCACTTGATGAACTTCGAACCAATCAGAACAATATACGCAATAGTATCCATGGCCTTGATGGCAGTGATCATTCTGTTAAATTACATGAATGGAAGACTGAAGCCCGACTGGCTCAAAAACTAGTTGACGAGGTGGGTAAGAAGGTCATCACAGCAAGAAATGAGTTCGAGACCGCTGACTCTGAGAGCAAGAAGGCAGTAGAAGCCGCTACAAAAGCCGTTGAATCATACGAAGATGCCCTAGTTGCACGTAATGAAGCTGCTGAAGCACTACAGGATCAAACTCCTGAACATTTGTCACAACTCCTACGTTCTGCTCAAGATACTCGAACTGAGGCTGAGAGGACAAAACTCAGAGCCGATGTAGAGATTACGTCAGGTGAAGAAAGACTCAATGTGATGTTAGAGCGAAAAACAAATCTCACTCGTTCACTAGAACGTCAGAATAACATCATCACTAAGGCAAAGGAATCAATTGTTACATTGGAAGAAGTAATTTCCAAGGCTGATGAGCAATTAGTTGAACTCAAGGGGCAGGAATCTCAGTTCAATGAGGAATTACAACACCTTAACTCTCGTAAAGAGGAACTGATTGAGGAGCGAGCGAGTTTGCGTTCTCATGTTGATCAGCAAGAATCAAATCGAGAATCAATCAAATCGAGACTTGAAGCTCTCGTTGAACAAATCAGACAGAAAGAGGCGACAGTCGGCGTCTTGGAAGATGAGCTTAGTGAGCTCGGTATCCAAATTCCGACTTCAGAAATTCAACTGCCAACAGTGGCTGAGGCGGAAAAGAGGGTGCAGGGACTTGACCGCCGCCTCAGCCACCTCGGCGACGTAAATATGCTAGCGATTGATCAATATGATCAAACCGTTGAAAGAATCGCAGCACTAGTCGCCGATGGTAAGTTATGTAAAGAGCGACATGCAACGCTAATCGCCCTAACTGAAAACTTGGAAGATGAGAGGAAAACACGCATTATCGCAGTCTTCAACCATGTCAATAAAAACTTCAAGCGCGCCTACGGAATGCTTCAACCAGGCGGTGAGGGGCAACTTCTCCTTGAGAACCCCAAAAACCCCTTCGAGGGTGGGCTTGAGATGGCCTGTATACCTCCAGGGAAGAGTAAGAGGACACGTCGTAGCTTCCTTTCGGGAGGTGAAAAATCAATGGCTGCATTGGCCTTCATCTTCGCTATCCAAGACTACGAACCAAGTCCCTTCTACTACTTTGATGAGGTCGACCAGAATCTAGATCCATTCAATGCAGAGAGAATTGCAACACTATGTAGAATACGAAGCCGTCAGGCTCAATTCATCATGGTCACACTTCGCAAAGTCAGTTTGACACTGGCCGATCACCATATCGGAATCACTCATGCTGGTGACGGTTGCAGTCGAAGAATCGCAGACTTTGACAGAGCCGCCGCTCTAGAATTAGGAGATGAGTTTGAGGCAGAGAAGGCGGCTCAAGAAGCGGCCAAGTCCGAAAAAGAAAGTATGGGCGATCTTCCAAAGCCAGAAAATATGCCTAGAGTTCCTGAACCTATGGCTAAGCCTGAGAGTTTAGGTGGTTTGGCAGAAAGAGCAGGTCTTGATGCTGATGTTGAGGCACCTGCTGAAGAATCATTAGTTGTTGAATTAGAAGGTGAAAAGGATGCATCTATTTCATCCTTGAAAGAAAGAACGGACGAATGGACCGAGGACATAGAAGAAAAGGAGGCCGCAATTCCTACTGAAGATATTTCGGATGAAGTTGGTGAATCCGATACTCTTGCTATTGAGGAAGCGGTTGAAGAATTGGAGGGGTGAAAGTGCCTGTCTTCGATGCAGCAACTATGCGGGACGACATAGTGACTAGACTTCTACAAGGCGAGGTCAATCTTGAGACTAGCAGATATCTCGATAGGTTAGTTGAACTTGCAAGTCTTGAGGAGGCAGAACATCAATTTCTTATCGACCCATTTGATCGTTCAGTTGCACTCGTGTTCCAACTATTCCGCTCCAAGGATCTTGACCCATGGGATGTTGATTTGACCAGTTTTCTTGAGATGTTCGAGGAAAGGATACAAAATGCTGAGAACATAGATTTGCCAACTTGTGGCCGACTAATTCGAATGGCTTGGCAAATTCTAAGAGGACAGGCTTCTACATTAATTGAGCGTCAAGAGAATGCTTGGGATGAGGAGGAGGAATACTTCGAATTCGACACAATGGGTTGGGAATCAGAATTCACAGAAGATGACTACAACTTCTCAGTAGGAATCCTTACTGGAGCTGCAGATGAAGTTCTTCCTTCGATGTTTGAAGGTAGAATCCATCGTGGAGAGAGCCGTCCAGTTACTTTGACTGAACTTTTGATGGGTTTACAATCAGCGAAGCAAATTTCGGAAGATCAAAGACTTCGAGAAGAGATTGCTAAAGAGAGACGTGAGGCGAATGAGAGAGCACGCGCACGATTCAGTGGTAGTTTACATGTTGAAAATCTTGAAGATGATATTCGCAGAACATGGGAGGCGCTTCGAGAAAAGCACGTTAATGAAAATGGTGCTGTAGATCTCAAATCCATCACGGAGCATCTATGCAATAGGTCTCTGGAAGCAGGTCTGGAATTAGATGAGGCTCAAGCGGAGGCACAGGTAACTGCACTCGTCTCTTCTCTATTCCTTACCAATCGGGGATATGCAGACTTAACTCAAGAATCTGGACGAAATGGAGTCATTACTCTTCGGGATCTTCATCCCGAAAGTGATGATTTTGATGTCCTTACCAAATCAATAAACCCTAAGCCGGAAATGGAGTTGAGTTCTGATGTCTGAAGAAGTACAACTCTCAACTATACTTGAGGCCATTTTGTTTAGTGCAGGGAGGTCGATGTCAGTTGATGAGTTGATGGAGCAAACTGGAAAGACACGTAGCGAAGTATCTGGTTCTCTTGAGAATCTAAGAAATACAATTCGTCGTAGAAAGGACTCAGCTCTCCAATTAACTGAAGTCTCTAGTCGCTGGATATTCGAGGTTAGACCAAATCTATCCAATCATTTACCTGAAGCCCTGAGGCCCGATGTACCTCAGAGACTACTTCCCGCTGCCGCGCTAATCGCTTACCATCAACCAATGCGTCAAGCACAGTTGGTCGACATGCTTGGTCAACGAGCTTACGATCATGTTCGAGATCTTGCTCAACTCGGTTTCATCGACCGACGTAGAGATGGATTGAGTCGTAGACTGACCACCACTCGTAGATTTGCAGAATACTTCGGATGTCCCGAGGTTGAGTACCGTGCTGTCCGATTGTGGTTCCGTGCTGAGGCTTCGAAGGCTGGTCTAACAAGTGCCGAATTAGCTGCTTCTTTGTCAGATGAACAGATGACAATAGAAGAATTCAGTGAACAGCCATCAGAGCAGGCATTAGCTCTCGAGGCCGTACAAGACGAGGAATGATTACTCGCCACGAACCTGTTTGAGAGCATCCTCTACGGCTGCCATAGTGATTCTATCTCCACTTTCTCGGACAATTGTTGCAACAGTCTCAATTTCGTTGTCGTTTGCCCCCGCAGAAGCCGCCATATTGCGTAGGTGTAGTTTCATGTGGCCGGCTTGGATACCAACAGTTGCTAATGCTCTCAATGCCCCTAAGTTCTGAGCAAGGCCCGCTGCAGCCATGCACTTTGCCAAATCATTAGCGGATTTTATTCCAAGAAGTGCAACATTTGCTTGTGCACCAGGATGGATACGAATCGCTCCACCAACTAGCCCTACAGCCATTGGAATTTCTATTGAACCAATTAGATTGCCTTCACTATCCTTTTCCCAATGAGTCATAGAACCGTATTTGCGTTCATATGCACAGTAAGAGTGAGCACCTGATTCGATAGCCCTCCAGTCTTGACCACATGCTATTCCTATTGGTGAAATTGCATTCATGATGCCTTTGTTGTGTGTTGTTGCACGAAATTGGTCCGCAGCGGCAAAATGGTAGGCTTGGATAACTCCATCAATGACTTCAGCACCTTGTTCAGGATCATCTCCTTTGTTTGACATCTCCGAAGGGGTGAAAGTAGCACTAACTCGGGCCAGCCGATGAACGGCTAAATTCGATATAATTCTCAAAATCACAGTACCACCAGATAGTGATTCAACCCGTGATGCGATTGTTTCTGCCATGGTATTGACTGCATTTGCCCCCATTGCGTCTCTACAATCAACTAATATGTGGACAATAACCATCGGCCCTGACATAGTTTCGATTATCCGTACTTCTACGTCACGACAACCTCCTCCAAATTTCACTAAGATAGGGTCTACATCATTACAAGCCTGAATGAGTTCATCTTTTGCAGAAAGAATTGCTGATTTCGATGCTTCAGGATTCTCACAACCTACGATTTGTATTTGTCCAATCATAACCGGATCTGTATTGTTGGACGTGAACCCACCTTTCGCTTGACACCTTTTGGCCATGTTTGATGCCGCAGCTACAACACTTGCTTCTTCTACAACGAAGGGAATCAAGTAGTGTTCATCATCAATAATGAAGTTTGTAGCAACTCCAATCGGTAGTGAGTAACGTCCGATGACATTCTCAATCATCCTATCTGCCACACCTTCGTCTAATTCAGCATCTGCCCAAGCCCTAACTTGTTCATCAGTCAACCCCGCTATATCTGCAAGCATTGCTCGACGCTCAGGTATGGATAACTTGTAGAATCCTTTCAATCGGCTATTGTCAACAGGCATCTTTCCACCATGCCTTGCGAAGTCCTTTGAGTACTAAGCACTTCGTGATTAACAGCACCTTATGTGCGTGTATGAGTTAATGCTTGAAGTAAGCCAAAGTACGTGCATTTTGCTAAAAAACAGGTCAAGGGCACCTTCGTCTATCGTCTTAAATCGTAAAATAAAGCGTTAATTTGGCCGTTAACGCTTCATTAACGCATA
>DUIL01000074.1 GCA_013330385.1 Candidatus Thalassarchaeaceae archaeon | reverse complement strand
GGGTTTCTGCATAGACCCATGCGATTGGTATTGGCGAATCTATGGGCTATCAGTGGGCCCTTTCAGAGGCTAGGCATTGAAAGGACGGATAGGTAGCCCATAAGTTCATTCTTAGCATAACAATGGGCCTAAGTAGAAACCCATTGATTCACTCATAAAACGCTTAATCCATACTTAGATTCATAATAAGCAACACTACAGGATGTTGTATGCGTATCGTAGCAACAATGATGATTTTGATAATGCTGACTTCTACACTTTCCGGATGTACTAGTGATGAGGATGAAAACATAATCGAGATTAGAATAATTTCTCCAGTGGAAGGTGATTGGGGTGAAGGAAAAATACAAGTTTCGATAGCTACAAAAATGACTAAATCAGAGACTATCGAAATTTGGATTAACAATAATTATTATTCTACTGAGGAGTTAGGAGTCATCAAAGATTTCAATATCGACAGTTCTCTTTTTTCTTATGGTTCTTCAGCACCTGTTAACTTAAATATAGAATTAAGACATCAAAATGAAAGTATTTCAGAAGTAAATATAACGGCACTATTCCCTCAGCAAATGACATTCTGGTCATCGGAAGATATTCAACCCGAATTCGATTTAAATGGAGAATTATTATTCAAATCAAGTAGAGGGCTAGAATCGGGAATGTATGAAATTTATCATTTTAATCCCGGTATTACTATACCTAGTAAAATATCTACAGGACAAGAGTATCACGGATACCCTGGGCCCTCTCCTGACGGGACGCACGCAGTCTTTAATTCACGTGTCATAGATGATGCAGGAGATAATCAGATGGAAATATTCACTGTGAATATATCGACTGGAGAGACTGTTAGATTAACAGACAACCCCGCATTTGACGATTCTGGACGTTGGAGTCCCGATGGTTCAGAGATAATCTTTTACTCCAATAGAGACGGCACTATGGATCTATGGAAGGTATCTGTAAATGAATCAGGCTATCCATTAGGTGATCCTGTGAAAGTTTTACAGAGTGATGCAAGAGAACATTGTGGACGTTGGTCTTTTGATGGCGAATATATCGTCTATGAAAGTGATAAGACTGGTATTAATCATCTTTGGATGATAACTTCTGATGGACTTAATGAAACACAACTTACGTTTGATGACAATCAAAATGGTTACCCTGCGTGGCACCCTAATGGCGATTATATTGTTTACAATAAGCAAACATCTACCAGTTCTAATTTACATATACTTTCTTTATTAGATGGTGAAACAAAAAGACTGACTATGCACCATATGGGTATTGATGCTCATCCAACATGGTCTGCAGACGGGAAATATATTGCTTTCCATTCTGATCGTGCAGGGGATTTTGATATATGGATTGTAGAAATTCCATTAACGATATAATCGATATATTCAACCATCCAATCGCAACGGCCCCCCTTCCGCTCAAGGGTAATCGCAAGGGTACCCTTTGATTCACGTCATATCCATACATCATTTGAGGCGGTTAGGTCGCCCTCTGCGTTACCTGTATTCACAACACCACGCGGTTCAATGATCATGACTTTGCATTCGTTTTCAGCCCATGGCTTGTGTTCAACTCCTTTTGGAACCACAAACATGTCACCTTCACTCAATTCTACTGTTTCATTTTCGAATTCAATTTTCATCTCACCCTCAATAACGATGAATGTCTCATCTGTATCGTCATGATTATGCCAAACGAATTCGCCTTGAATCTTCACTAACTTGAATTGGTAATCATTCATCTCAGCAATTACCTTTGGCGACCAGTGGTCTGAAAACTTGGATAATTTTTCTTTCAGATTTATTTTATCCATAAAATCCCGCCAGTTTACTTTCTGCCGAACTTCTTCTTTCTCTGACCGCCAGCCTTCTGCTTGAACGACTTACGTTGAGCCCTCTGCTGCCGATTACCCTTTTTCGGTCCTCTTTCAGAAGCCTGAACCTCAGAAGCCTTTGCATCCTTCATCTGACTTCTCAGAAGAAGGCCGATTGTTTGCAGAACTCCTTCCTTAGATTCAGCCTTAGTTGAAGATAGGGCATCCTTGGTTGAAATTTCTAAGCGTCCTTCTTGCGTATAGGGTCGTGAAGGATGACTTGTGTCGGCCTTTCGGCGCATTCGAGTAATTCCAGCCGAACGTGCAGCCCAAGCAACAGCCTCCAAAGTAGGGTCAGGAATCGCTGCTTCCTTTGGAACACGCCGCCCCTCAGATCGACTCAAACGGGAATTAAAGTAACCCGTCCAAACCCACATTTCGTCCTTGCGTTCGGCCATGGCTAACACTCCTTCGCGTAGTCGGGGTGACTTGAGGCGTTCGGCTCTCACTCATCGAGAAGAACGCCACATACGACTCCATCCATACCTGGGCGGGAGGTTATTCGTACATTTCCTGCCTCAGTTTCTGCGATAGCGCCCTTTGTGACGATATTGCGTCGAACAAAGTTAGGGTCAGCATCGTTCTGGATGATGTTGGTCATAGTGGAACTGAAAGTCTTACCAGTCTTTGGGTCGCTGATGTTGATTGTGTGAGCTTGCA
>DUIL01000055.1:18135-29092 GCA_013330385.1 Candidatus Thalassarchaeaceae archaeon | reverse complement strand
CTACTTTGGCAATGTCATGTTAGCATATATGTGGGCTAAAATTGCTCGGGTATGTCTTGACAAGCCCGACTCTGATTTCCATCAGGCAAAACTAGCCAGTGCGCGTGTTTTCTTCAAGCGAATATTCCCTGAAACGGTATCACTAGGAGCCACAATACAGGCGGGACACAAGCATTTAATGGAGTATCCAGAGGAGATGATGTAGTGCAAAAAAGCCGCAAACCCGGGCTCAAGTTCCGAGCCCGAAGAGCGGCTGCATATGCTAAAACTCCTGTTCTTTGGACTCCAACTATCCCAACCGTACTTTCAATTATAGGAACAATTGAATTGTTAGTATTTTTTCTCTTTCCGGAATTAAGAAGCAATCAGTTTTTCATTGCCTTCGTGGGGCTTTCAATCCCATTTGCAGGATGGTTGTTTGTTTATTGGAAGATATATCTCTCAGTATTTACCACTCCTTTTCGAGAGAGAGCTGATATTACCGATTCTCGTTGGCAAAAGGTAAGTTTCATGGGTTGGGGGGATGAAGAAATGGACGCCTATATTTTACCATCAGAAACTTCCAGTAAGGATTTGGTGTTGTACTTACATGGTTATCCCTCTTCTCTTGGTAGGGGTGAGTCTCGTTGTTTGCATTTGCACGGCATGGGCCTAAATGTAATTGGACTTGACCAACGTGGTTTTGGGGCTCAAAATGGACGTATGGACTGGACTCTTCTGAAGGTAGTTGCCGATGCTGAGGCCCTTCTTGAGACGGCCCCACAATATTTCGGCTTCACTCCAGAGCGACTTTGGATTTACGGACACTCAATGGGGGGTTTCATCACAATTAGATTAGCCAGTCATACTTCTGGATGGTGGGAGCACAAGTTGCAAGGAATAATCCTTGAATCACCAGTCACTTCATTTCCCAAAATAATCAACGATAAACTCCCTGGAAGAATGGTCATGGCTCGACCTTGGGTTCGCCACGTACTTCGTCGTGAGCATGAAAGGATTCATCCAGATCTAAGCATACGTTATGCTAACACAGAGTTGCCATACATGGGAATACCTGAAACTCAAATTCTTGTAATGCAGTCTGAGGAAGATGACACATTAGGGCGAGATCATTTTGATTTGCTTCTCAAATATCTAAGTCCCGAATTGGGAGTTGATTCTGAAATACATATCATTAGTGGAATGCCACACACATCTACGTTTGATCACCCGGAACGGCGTGAAATTTTAGAAAATTGGTTGGAGGAAATGATTTGAGCATCGAGAAAAAATTTGAGAAGGCAACAAAGCGAGTCTGGCGATTGAAAGAGAAACCAGACGACATGACTCTATTGGAACTCTATGCGCTATACAAGCAGGCTACCGAGGGCGATGCAACAGGCCCCCGCCCCCTGTCTGGAGGACTGGCCGGGATGGCAAAGTGGCGTGCTTGGAGAAAACTACGTGGAACTAGCAATGAAGAAGCAATGGAGAGTTATTGTGCCATAGTCGATAGACTGATGAGTGGTGACTGAACCCTTAATTTAGAGGTGATTACTATGGTTAGAATTGATGCCACTTATGATGGAGAATTACGCTGTACTGCGACCCATGTACCTTCTGGTAGAACTTTGGTAACCGACGCCCCAGTCGATAATCATGGCAAAGGCGAATCGTTTTCACCTACTGATTTGTTAGCAACATCAATGTTGACTTGCATTATGTCGATAATTGCAATACATGCAGAACTTCGCGGCCTCGATGTTAGTGGAATGCACGGTTCAGTCGAGAAGCATATGTCTGCAAAACCTCGTCGTATTGGTAAATTAGAGGTTGAAATTACTCTTCCAGATGGGCTTTCATCAGAAAACCGCGCTTTGCTAATTTCAAAGGGATGCGAATGTCCTGTTCACAAATCGGTTAGTGAGGATATGGAAGTCGAAATCAACTTCATTTGATGTGTGGGTTTGAAATGATTGACAATGATAGACTTGAGAAGGAGTTGAAGTCCCTCTCTGGCTGGGCTAAATTCAGAACCTTCACAATCCTCAAAATGCCTTCGGCAGCTTTCGTTGGCTTACGTTTTGTAGGTGCAGATAGCGACTCTTGCACTACTTCAATTCCAGGAGGTTGGCGCTCTCAAAACCCCTTCAAAACGATGTATTGGGCAGCACAGGGGATGGCTGCTGAACTTGCAACTGGTGCTGTGCCATTTGCAATTTCACGATCATGCGAGCGAGGTCTGCGAATGTTTGTTGTAGGTACTGAGGCAACATTCGTAAAACGCGCTAAAGGACGAATTCATTTCACCTGTAACGACATTGCCGCCGCGCGTACAGCTATTGAGGCGGCACTGAATTCAAATGAAGCAACAGAATGCGATATGCGAGTTGTAGGTATTGATTCCTCAGGTGATACTGTTTCAGAATGGGTGTTTAAGTGGAACTTTAGAGCTCGTTGAATGAGGTGAAGACATGGGAAAGGGTACACGATTCACCGAGCAAATCGGAATAGAGTATCCAATTATCTGTGGGGCGATGTATCCTTGTTCAAATCCAGAACTCGTAGCGGCGGCAAGTGAAGGGGGAGGCATAGCAATCCTCCAACCCGTGTCGATGACCTATGTTCATGGCTGGGATTTGCGAGAAGGAATTCGTTACATGCGCACTCTTACAGACAAACCAATTGGATTCAATGCATTGATTGAGAAGGGTTCAAAGAAATACTTTGATCGAATGTCTGAATGGATTGATATTGCTCTCGATGAAGGGATTCGTTTCTTCGTCACTTCATTAGGGAAACCCGATTGGGTTTGTGAGAGAGTACACGCCAAAGGCGGCTATGTGTATCACGATGTAACTAATCGTAAACATGCATTGAAGGGTTTAGAATGCGGAGCAGATGGCCTAATTTGTGTCAATAACCGAGCAGGGGGGCACCTGGGCGATCTTTCAGCAGCCGAATTGTATGCAGAATTATCCGATCTGGATGTACCTCTAATTTGTGCAGGTGGGATAGGTAGCGAATTAGAATTAGCCGAAGTAATGGAAATTGGTTATGACGGAGTTCAAATGGGAACACGCTTCATAGCAACCACAGAATGCAATACTCCTGAAGATTACAAAGAAGCAATTGTCGAAGCCGGTGAAGAGGATATTGTTTGGACAAATAGAATATCTGGCGTGCCAATTTCAGTGATTAAATCTGAAAATTGGAAGCAAGAAAATTCTTGGCTTATGCGTAAATTACTGAGAAGTCGGTTCAAACATTCAGCGAGAATGTTGCTGAATCTTAAATCAGTAACTAAACTTCGGCGCCTTAGTAAAGGTGGAAGTGCCTCAACCTCATCAAAAAAACAGTATTTATCAGCAGGAAAGAGTGTCGAGACAATTCATTCCATAGAATCCGCTACAACAATCATGCGCAACTTGGGCGAATCACTTGAAGACTGAACTTAGACAATGTATCGATTCAACTGCTGAGATGTCCAAATCACTCCAAATCCGAAATTATCCTGTAGTGCTCTTGATATGAGTTTGAAATCGGAATCTCGAGTAGCAATCAGAACACTGCCAACATCAGGAATAGTCGATTCAGCATGAACTGCAGAATCCTTCATTATTTCGATATCTCCACTTTCAGGATAAATTTCATCCCCATCAATTATTGTTCTTGGAGGTGGATTATCGCTGGCCAATTGTTTATTTTCTGAGACTCTCGTGAAAATATCCTTATGACGAATTAAGAATTCATTGAAATCATAGAGTGATTTTTCCTCTTCACTGGCTTGTACACGGAATCCACCGAAATCTCTCAAGACATTCTGAACTCTATCTTGCAACAGTTCGGCAGTAACGGTCTTTTTCCATACTTTGTGATCGATGTAGACATAATTGAATAGTCCTAATGCGGTCTTTGGATTCTTTGTCCGATTTAAGAATTCAGCCTGAGCCGCAGGCGGTATACACAGAAGTGCTCGCCCTTCTTTTGCTCTTCTTCTTAACATCCAGACAAAAGCACGCTCGACAGACCAGTCGAAAGAACCTATACGGTCTTGCGAAATTTCACTCAGGAGGTCATCCTTGAGGGCGTCTATGAGAATATTAGTATCAACGACCACTAGAGGTTTCAGGGCAATGTTGTGTAGTGCACGGCGTTGCCGTACTGGAATCGTCCGACTGAATCTTCTAAACATCGCTTTTTGCGAACGCACTAAAGTCTGCATTTGGCGCACATCAAAATTACCAGAATTTATTGCAGTTTCGAACATTCGCAGTCCTCTTACGGGGGATATTTCAGCAACTTCCTCAGCAATCATTACAATTTCCAAAACATCCTTCTTTTCGTTTAATTCTAGGAGGAACCGTCTTTCTAATTCACTACGACGACTTGTCTCTTTCCTTCGCAGCATCATCTGAGCTGCCCGAACTCTTCCGCTGAATGGATCTTGAGGTAATCTATGTTCTGCAGCATATCCAAGGGCTCTGTCTAGAACTTCAAGTCGGCGTTTTACTGCATCGTGATCTGTGCCTTGAATACTAGGATCATTGGGTTCACGCTCAGAGATGTACTCGATAATTCGCTGAGTGGCAACATCATTTTTCCCTGCTACAGTATCTGCACAAGTTCTCAGATATAGTTGGAATCTTGAAGTCACGGAAGCGGTTAACTCTGGATGATTATTTATCAGGTTTACAGCCTCTTTCCACCCACCCGCATGAGCAAATTCAATCAGGGCCTTTCTTAGCAATAAAGCAGCACGCTCAAAGTCATCACTAACTTTCATTGCAGCATCTCTGAAAGATCTACCCGCATTGATTCTATCACCCTTTGAACCAGCTATTGTTGCTCTAACAATTTGATGTTCAGCAGAACCATTATTGTAAGTTCTGTACCACATTTCTAATTGTGGAATAGACACGTTGTGTCCAAGAACCAGGTCAGTAGATGAACGAATAGTACGCATTGCTACATCTTGATTTGAACATAATATACCAAGGCTCTGAAGAGCATTTTGACTTCGTTCATCAACACCACTTTGAAGATCCATTGTCGCCCTATTCAATCTCAATGAATTGATTAGTGCAAAGAACAATCTTCGCTCAAGATAAGTCAATTCTGCATTCTTCACCGATTGCTCTAGAGATTCGATACGATTCTCTCGCACCACTCCATCTCCTTCTACAGAAAGCGCTCTACGAACCTCATTGAGTGCCAAAACACCATCCGAATCGAGTTTTTCGTGAACATCATCCATAGCAGAGGGGATTCCCCCTAAGAGGGCAATTAGAGCAGTAGCTGATTCTGTTAATGCCCCGTCTTCCTTCGTATTAGAAAGTGATTTTATTGCCATTTGACGAATCATATCCAACTCATCGAAAATTGCAACGGCCTCTCGTGCAGGTATAAGGTGCCAAACCAAAAGAGCACGTTGAGGGAATATTGTTGCTAATTCTGGATTGGTATTGAATTCTTGAGTTAAACCCTCAATATCAGCCGCCAAAGTAAAGACTTCAAGAATATCTTCTTGAACATCTGAATCTTGTTTTGAGAGTAACTGTGCTGCTCTACGGCGGAGATTTATTGGGCATTCCTTATTTCTGAGGACTTCAATTAGAACTGGTATTTCTGCCCCTTCCAGTGTTGTTGCTACAAGCGCACCCAGTTCTGAATGGCCTGTTTGTTTTACAAGATTGAGTGCTGTAGCAATTTGCACCTCTCCGTTGATTTCGATATTATCAAGATAATTTGTTGCCTTCTCCGATTCTCCTGAATCAAGTAAGTCAGTGATGATGCTCCAAAGATGTGCTTGTGATGGTTTAATCTGATTATTAGCTAGAATTTCATGTCCCACCATTAGTTCTTTTAATCCGACTCCAGTATTTTCTTGATAATTAGACCACGCCTCTATTCTCACCGAATTTTCTAATTCCCCATCTCCAGTAACGGCAATGGCAGTCAACCAATCCGAATAGTTTCTATTTCGTAGAGAAATAAGCAGGCTCTGAGTTGAGGCCATTTTACTAAGAGTTTCACTTTCGACATTTGCAAACATCTCTACAGCCTTCACATTTGACCCTGCAGCGAGTAACATACCTTCCAACACAGCCAAATCGCCACTAAGACCGGTCAAAGCAGGATCCATCCATTTAATCCAACGGTTTGGGCGGGCTTTCCCTCCTTTCAGATCCCGCTGGATGTTCTGCAGAGCGAGTGCTTGATGTTGGTCTAGACGAAGTGGACATTTCTGCAGCCAAGTAAACATTTTTTCTTGATTCAAAGGGTCAAAATTTGCTTCATTCAACCAAGAAGTGGTGCCTTCTACATTTTCTTCTTGAGCAGCGGTTGGAAATCTACCCAATTCGGCGATAAGAGGAGCTTCTCGAGCCATTCTTTCCCACACAGGGTGAATTCCTTGTTCACATTCTAATCTAAGAGTTTCAGCAATAGCATCCCATTCTACATTCCAAGATTCACCCATGCGGTGTTTTTGAGCAATTAGTACGGCAAGACGATATGCTGCTGAATCTGAAGAATCCGATACAATTTGTGCCGGATTCTGTAACCGATCTTCTAGACTTGCTACAGCCGCCCTCCCTCCACGCCTACCAATTCGTTGTCTATGATTGCGTGATGAAGAGCGTCCAGTATCTGTCGAAGTGTCTACTGATTCCGGAGCAGCTTTGGAGGCTGCGAGCATGGCAAGAGCCTTCCATTCCATAGAGAGTAGAGCCCATGCTTTTGGCTTCTGAATCTCTCTCCTTCGCCTACCTTCGTCATCCCCTGCTCGTTGTAGCCCCTCAATGCATTCGAGCAGGTAGTCCTCCAATTGGAATCACTCCGGTGGCATTCGCCCATAACAGCCCTACATCAACACATCGCCTTGCGTAGCAAGGCATGAAAGAGAGAACTCAAGACCTCAAGCGAGTAGGAGGCATTGTGGAAGTAACCCAAGCCGTCTTGTTACTACTTCACCCAATCGCTGCACTGCTCGTCATTCGTGAATTCAGCAGACAACGCAAGTGGAGGGTAATTAGTACAACTCTCAAAGGCGATGAGCGCGAAAAGGCATTAGTTGAGCACGAAAGAGCCGGAGACCTCATGTTGCGTTATGTAATTGCAGTAATTTGCCTTGGATTTGCTGCCCGAATTTTGTCATCATACATTGATGGTCATGCAATTGAACCGAGCCTCGTTTTACCTGGACATTTTCATGGCTGGGCTGGAATTCTTGGTCTTGCTTTGATGTATTATCTATGGAAACAAGGCCGAGCCACGAGTGACGCAAAATCAGCGGGATTGAAATTTGCGAGAATTAAAAATCTGCATGGCAAGGTTAGTGATGTTATGATGATATTAATCGCAATTCATGCATTTCTTGGCTTTCTTTATTTGTTACAACTCATTGGTTGAAATCAACGAGTCGCCCACATACGTAACCATTCAGATAGGTTAGCATCGATGTCGCTAGGGGCGACAATTCTTTCCACACGAATTCCGTTTTCCAGAGGTTGAATTCTGCAACCACAAGCACCAGCATGACCCCCTCCATCGGGGTCAAATCTAGTAGCCAGTTGTGTCAGATCATAGATGCCTCCATTTTGGTGTAGGAATGAGTTGCAATAGAATGAGGCCGAGACGGGATATCGCCCCTCTTCTCCAAAGCTCGCACCGACATCTCCGTGCACTATTAAACAAGCATCACAATCATCGCCTGCAAGAGCCGTAACTCGATAGCCATTAGAGCGGACTCCCTTATCTTCCAAACGAACCACTGCAAGCCTATCAATCACTTCCATGTGTTCTTGTATCATCGCATCAGCCATACTGTATTTTACCCGCTTTTCTTCCATGATTTTAGCAATCAAATCTGAGGACAAAATATCCTCAACAGATTCTCCTCGAGCAATTGCTTCCAAGATACTGAGATTTGCGTCCCCATCAGAGCCAATTGCGCGTCCTAACCAGACTACAGGATGGTCGGAAAGATACTCTTCTTTTGTCACACCCCCTCCATCCAATTTATCGACCCAAACCATCATTTCAGATAGGTCATTAATCTCCATTTCAGTACCTACCAATTCGAATGCAATTCTTGCTGCAGAGGGCGTTGGTTTCCAGACTACAACTTGGTCGTCATCATTTTCGTCATGAGGTTCATTTGATTGATGATGATCTATACTCAACCCACAATTAGGATGTCTTGGCAAATCGCAGACAGCGGTATTCCTATCGATTACATCATCGAGTAATCCTGCTCGCAAAGCGCCCGGGTGGCCGAATATTATCTCTGCATTTGGCCACCATCGGCGCAATATTGCTCCAGTAACGACTCCATCAAGGTCCGAATCCGTGACAATTCTATGAATGTCTAACCTCAACGCAGGGTGAGTCATTGAATAGATGCCCAGCATATTGCATTTCATCCATTCCCCTCCTCACGCCTCAATAAATTGAAACAAATTGAAAGGATATAATAACGGACAGCCAAGTCGAGAAAGTATGGCTTGGACTGTTAATCAAATTTGGAGATGGATACACATTACATTCGCTTCATTGTGGCTGGCCGAACTTCTATTCGGAGTTCCTTTGATGTTGATCGAGCTTATGTTTGGTGAGGCACTACTCGAAAAGCAGGTCCTGGGTCTCCCGTTCCAGGATGCCTTGTTCCTTTTCCTGTTGGTTCCAGTTATAATCACGGGTTTTTTCAAATGGCCTATTTACCCATGGTACAAGAAAAGGAAGAGCAAGTCGGCCGGGCGATTCAAATTCATTGGTCCCTGGAACGGAAATCAGATTTGGCGATGGATCCACATTACAACCGGCTCTTTGTGGGTCGTCCTGCTGGCAGATGGTTTGTTCCTTGAGGGTCTGATTTTCGGAGACGACGAGGAAGCACTTCTGCCAACTTTGGCGTTTTTGATTGCATTCTTTGGCACAATAATCTCGGGTTGGGCTAAATGGCCGATATACCCATGGTACAAGAAACGGAAGAACCGCAAGAAGCGGGCCGCTAAAGAGGCAAACACGTCCGCCGAGGGATTTACGGAAGAAGAATGAAATTATCCAAACTCATGCTCTGTGATAGGGAAGGCCTCTGATAATGGTCGATGCTCTGTATAGTTGTTCTAGAAGGACCACTGCGGCCAATTCATGTGGAAGTGTAATCAATCCCAAAGACAGTGAAGCCATGTCTTTACTATGTTCACCAAATCCACCAGGGGGGCCTACTACAAGATGAATGTCGGCACTAGATAGTCGCCATTGTTTCATTTTTTCTGCATACCCCATCGAATCTAAATTTTCACCTCGTTCCTCTAGGATGATCACATTAGAAGACCCAGCTTTGTCTACAATTGATTGTAAATACGGCCCCGGATCAGTTCGATTCCTATGTTCAGAAAGTTGCACTCCATCTCCAGCAAGTCTGTTTGCATAATCAGAAATTGCCATGCGAAACGCGGCATCTTTTGCTCTTCCGTGCAAGTGGACGATGATGCGGCCCATATGCTGGCGAGCAATAGGCACACTTTCATTGATTCGTAAGCATCAAGGGTGACGGCACCCGCGGATGGGTTGAGAGAAATGGGTTGGTGGCCATTCAAGAGAAAGTCTCGCCCAATCATCGATGAGGTTCACATTCGCGGTACCCGTGTATGGATTCAGGACCTGCGAGAGGTTTGCGAGCGCAACTTCAACAATCATTCAGAAGGTCAGCGAATGGTCAGAGAAATGCAAATTGAATGGCTCGATGCTCATACTGAAGGAGAGGTCGACGAGGCTCTTCTGAATGGCTTGAATAGGCGAGCAATCCGTTTACTGCGAGCCGATGCTGATGAGTGGCTAAAATGGCTCGATAATGATGATTTTTGGAAACCTGGTTGGAGAGATGAACCACGCGAGGAGTGATTTCCATGATGTTCTGGGTAATTTTCTATCTAGCCTTGGGCGTAGTCGCACTATACTATTCTCAACATCAACCATTTCCTGAGCATAGCTCGCGCTTTGGAATGTTAATGCTTGTTACAGGTGCTATATTTTGGATTATGACTCAAGCCCCAAGAGAGACGGGATTCTTAGTACCGGCCACTAGTGCCGTCGCTCTTGGAGGTATTTTCGTAGTCATTGGCGTTTTTCGTATGGCCGTTAGATTGGATGATGTAGTAGTTGCTCCATTTGGCGGTGTCCTATTGTGTACGGGGACTCTAAGCCTAATGGGTGATAGATGGCCCGAAATGGCTCAATCTGAGCAAATAGGCTCATTCCTACTTGCCTCTATTTTGGTACTCATGGAGATTTATCTTGCATTCCGCGGTTTAGTGGTGGGCGTACAGGGAATTACTTGGTCTAAATCAGGACTTCGACAGGTCAACCGCGGTCTCTTACTAGGTCCGCGCGGAGCGATTTCTCACTTCGAACGTTCTTGGGATATGGAAGATCCTTGGATTAATGCAATGAGTCACGCGGCTTTGGTACTCATCTACCGTCATCTTGGTGATGAATCAAGCGCCAAAGAACACCTCACTGAGCTTGAAGCAGGTGGAGGTTGGGAGTCTGTTGATGATACTTGGGCATCCGCCATTACGGATGCATTATCAAATCTTAATCAACAACCAGTGACCAGCAACGATTGATAGGAGCAGCCCTTTTCGGAAGTCGATAATATGGTTCGAATCACCAAAGTTCATACTGGCGGAGGAGATGGTGGATACACCTCTTTTGTTGATGGAACACGAGTCGGAAAAGAGCATCCACGTGTGAGTATTTATGGTACAATCGATGAAGCAAATGCAACCATAGGTCTTGTTAGAATGGAACTTGAAAGATATCCAACTCATGCTCCAGATGGGGGATTGATGAGCGCTATCATACCAATCCATGAGCAAGCCGATAGTATGCTTTCTAGAATTCAACAGGAACTCTTTGACGTCGGCGCCGAATGTGCCTGCCCTCCTGGTGGGGTGCCAGAACAGATGTC